>JAJRTG010000145.1 GCA_024278395.1 Fidelibacterota bacterium
AAGGACATGGGACGGGGAGAATCTTCAGGATACGCTGACCTTTACTACCCAGGAGCCCGTATCCCGGGTGACGATCGATCCGGATCATCTCATCCCGGACCGCGACCGGCTGAACAACAACGCCCCGGTTAAGTTCGTCGTGGCGGCGAAGGAGAACTCGTTCCCGCTCGACGCCTACCTGATCCGGCCCGATCCGGTCTCGCAGGGGGTCACGATAAGCTACCTCGATCGGATGCAGATCCGGATCGAGCAGGGGATGGCGGCCGCCCGGATCGCGATCGGCCGGAGCCACTATATTTCACTTTCTGCAAAGCTGAAGAAGAACGATCTCGACGCCACGGCGAGCTACACCTACCTCTCGTTCTCCCGACTGGAGACCGGCTCCCCGGGGACGTTCTGGGCTCCGACCCTCTCGTTCACCGTCGGGGCGCGGCGGATGGTGACGGACAACGGTCCGCTCTCCTACCTCCACCTCGGGCTGTTCGCCCTCCCGTCGATCGTCCGCTCCGGTGAGAGCGCCATCGCGCTCGACGTCACCCCCTCCGGGGCGGGGCGGGTGGCGGTCGGGGCGTTCGACGAGCTCCGCGTCATCCCCCAGGTCTACCTCCAGGGGACGGTCGTCCTGGGGACCGGGTTCGGGGACCTTCCCCAGCCCCTCATGTTCGATCGAACCGAGATCCATACCTTCGGCAGAGCGGAGAACGGGCTCCTCAAGCCGCTGCACGCCTACGGGACGCAGAAGCTCTACGGGAGGCTGGGGATCGAGCTCCCGCTGCAGGACGACTCCCCGTACAACCTGTTCAACCTGGCGATGATCGATCACGCTGTGATGCGCGTCTTCGGCGCGGTCGGCTACACCTGGAACGAGGAGGACGAATTTGGTAAAACGATCCCCAACGCGGAGGCGGGTGTCGAGGTGGTGGTCGACGTCTCGGCGATCGGCGGGCTCCTCTCGATGAAGGGGCTCGTCGGCTACGCCACCCCGCTCCTCGGGGAAGGGGTGGACGTCATCTACGTCGGGTTTTCGTTGTGACGAGAGGTGAACGATGAAGGTACCGTGTCGTTGGTTGGCTGAATACGTCGAGCTCGAGGTGTCGGAGCGGGAGGTACTGGCGCTCGCCGAGCGGCTCACCCTCTCCGGGCTGGAGGTGGAGGGGATCACCCGCGTGCCCCGACCGCAGGGAGCCGTGGTCGGGCGGGTGCTGGAGCACCGGCCGCACCCCGATTCCGATCACCTCTCCCTCTGCCGGGTCGACCTCGGAGACCGGGAGACGGAGATCGTGTGCGGGGCGCAGAACGTGGTGGACGGGGCGGCCGTCCCGGTGGTCGTCGCTGGCGGGGTCCTCCCGGGCGGGTTCAAGATCACTCGGCGCAAGGTCCGCGGCGTCGTCTCCGACGGGATGATCTGCTCCAAGGCCGAGCTCGGCTTGGAGGAGAAGTCCCCCGGGATCTGGAACTTCGATCCGGAGTTCGACTTCCCCCCCGGGACGGATCTGAACGAGATCCTGGAGTACGACGACTTCGTCCTCGACATCAAGGTCACGTCCAACCGCCCCGACTGCCTGGGGATCTACGGGATCGCCCGCGAGGTCGCCGCCGTCACCGGCAAGACCCTCCGACCGATCGAGCTATCGTTCACCGAGTCCGATCCTCCGGCGGGGGAGTTCTTCTCGGTGGTGATCGAGGATCCGGCCGATACCCCCCGCTACACCGCCCGACTGATGAGCGGGGTGCGGATCGGGCCGGCGCCGCTCGTCATGCAGCACCGGTTGATCAAGGCCGGGATGCGCCCCCTTTCGAACGTGGTCGATGTGACGAACTACGTGATGCTCGAGCTCGGCCATCCCCTCCACCCGTTCGACGCCGATCTCTTGGGGGAAGAGATCCGGGTGCGGCGGGCGAAGCGGGGAGAGTCCTTCCGCACCCTGGACGGGATCGAGCGCCCCCTGTCCGACGAGGTGCTGATGATCGCCGACAACCGCGACGGCCTGGCGATCGCCGGGGTGATGGGGGGCGAGCGCAGCGAGATCTCGGACGGTACGACCCGCGTCCTTCTCGAGGCGGCGGCGTTCGACCCGGTGACGATCCGACGCTCGGCACGGGCGGTCGGGCTGCGCACCGAGGCGGCGCAGCGGTTCGAGCGCGGAGTAGACCCCGAGGGAGTCCCGCGCGCCGCGTCCCGGGCCGTCCACCTGCTGCAGAAGCTCACCGGCTGCACCGTGCACAAGGGCCTGATCGACGCCTATCCCGCCCCGCGCCGCCCCTGGACGGTGCGCCTCCGTCCGGCCAGGGCCGAGGCCGTCCTCGGAATCGAGGTGGACAAGGACTGGATCAAGGCCGTGCTCGACAAGCTTGAGATCGGGGTGGAAGAGGACGGAGACACCCTCATCGCCACCATCCCCACGTTCCGCACCGACCTCACCCGTGAGGCGGACCTGATCGAGGAGATCGGCCGGATCTACGGGTACGACCGCTTCCCCTCCGTCCCGCCGCGGGCGGTCCTGCGCATGGGGAGGAAGAACCCGCTCGAGGCCTACAAAGACCGGGCGCGGGAGATCCTGACCGGCCTTGGGGTGAACGAGGCCGTGACCGACGGGTTCGCCAAGCTCGATTGGCGGGCCGCGCTCGGGCTCCCCGACGACGGCCTCGTGCGGCCGCGCAACCCGATGGCCGCTGATCAGAAGGCGCTGCGGGATCGGCTCATCCCCGGACTGCTCGCGGTCGTGCGCACGAACCTGAACCGCGGTGTTGTCGGTGGGATGATCTTCGAGACGGGGCGTGTCTTCTCAGAGGACGGGGAGAGGGACGCGCTCTCCGCGGCGTTCTTCGGCCGGACCGGGATCCCGCTGCGCGGCAAGGAGGAGGTCGATCTCCTGCAGGCGAAGGGGATACTGATGGACCTCCTAGCCGGACTCGGGGTCGACGGCGCGCGGATCGAACCCGCGGATCCTCCCCCGTTCTTCCACCCCGGCCGCGGGGGGCGGGTCCTTGTCGGGAAGGACGAGGTCGGGGTCTTCGGCGAGCTCTCCCCGGCGATCGCGGCCGATCGGCTCGACGGGGTTCGGGTTATCCTGTTCGAGCTCGACCTGGAAGGGCTCTTCGCGCGAAGGGTGGAGGAGAAGACCTTCACCCCGCTTCCCAGATACCCGGCGTCGAAGCGAGATCTCTCACTCCTCGTCCCGGAGGGGTTGCCCGAGGAGGAGGTGCGGGCCGCGATCGCGGCCGAGAAGCGGGTGGAGGGCGTCCTCCTCTACGACCTCTACCAAGGGGACCAGGTGGCTCCGGGGTACAAGTCCCTCACCTACGAGCTCACCCTGCGCGCGCCCGACCGCACCCTCACCGATGAGGAGGTCGCGAAGGCGATCTCCCGGATCGAGCGGCGCCTGGCGCAGCTCGGGGTCAAGCTGAGGGCGTAGATGGACAGGACGATCCTCGCCCACACCCCGACGGAGATGGAGGAGCTCGGGGTCGATCTCGCCGAGGGCCTGCGCGACGGGATGGTCGTCTCCCTCATCGGGGAGCTCGGGGCGGGGAAGACCACCCTTGTCAAGGGGATCGCCAAGGGGCTATTGATCACCGATCTCGTCGTCTCGCCGAGCTACCTCATTTATCGGTCGTACAAGGGTAGGCTCGTCCTCCACCACCTAGACGCATACCGTGTCTCCTCCCTGGAAGAGCTCGCCGAGGTCGGGCTCGACCAGCTGATCCCGCCCGCCGAGGGGGTGACGGTGATCGAGTGGCCGGAGCGGGTGCCGGAGATCATCGATGTGAGCGACGTTGTGGTGAGGATCACGCCGCATCCCGACGGATCGCGGCAGGTGGATATCTCTACGCGGTGAGGAAGACCCCGTCGATCTGCGCCCCGCACTCCGGGCACCGCCCGCCCTGGAGCCGGTTCTCCACCACAGCGAACCCGATCCGTTTTATCACCCGGGCCCCGCATTCGGGGCAATGGGTGTTCTCCCCTTCTCCCGGGATGTTCCCGAGGTAGATGTAGCGCAGCCCCACCTTCTCGCCGATCTCCTTCGCCCGGCGCAGGGCGACGACCGGGGTCGGCGGGACATCGCGCAGCCGATAGGCCGGGTAGAAACGGGAGATGTGCCATGGGATCGTCGGGGAGATCCCGTAGATCGCCTCGGCGATCCAGCGCAGGTCGTCGGGCGAGTCGTTCATCCCCGGGATGACGAGGGTCGTCACCTCCACCCACACCCCGGCGCGGTGGAAGCGGGCGATCGAGTCGAGGACCGGCCGGAGGGTCCCCCCCGCCACCTTGCGGTAGAATTCATCCGAGATCCCCTTGAGATCTATGTTGATCCCGTCGAGGTAGGGGATGATCTCCTCGGCCGCCTCCTCGGTCATATAGCCATTGGAGACGAACACGTTCTTCAGCCCCTCCTCGCGGGCGAGGCGGGCGGTGTCGTAGGCGTACTCGAAGAAGACCGTCGGCTCGGTGTAGGTGTAGGCGATCGTCTGACACCCGCGGGCGAGCGCGTCGGCCACGATCTCAGACGGGGATATCTCCTCTCCCACCACCTGCCCGTTGTGCTCCCGCGGATACTGGGAGATCGTGTGGTTCTGGCAGTTGAGGCAGGTGAAGTTGCACCCCACGGTGGCGATCGAGTAGGCGCGCGAGCCGGGGAGGAAGTGGAACAAGGGCTTCTTCTCGATCGGATCGACGGCGAGGGAGATCGCCTTCCCGTAAACGAGGGAGTACAGGGTCCCGTCGCGGTTCTCCCGCACCGCGCAGATCCCGCGCTTCCCCGGAGCGATCACGCAGCGGTGGGCGCACAGGTTGCAGCGCACCCTTCCGTCGCCGAGCCTATCGTAGAGCATCCCTTCCTTCATCGCGCCCTTATGCTACCACAGTTTGTGGCATGAGGAAAGATCGGGCTTCCTTCCCTTGAGGACGCAATTTTCGTACCATACAAGGGAAATGGCCCTTCTGCAGCTTGAAAGATTGGGAAAATCGTTCGGGGGAGACGAGCTCTTCTCCTCCTTCTCCGCCCAGGTGAACCCCGGGGAGCGGATCGCTCTTGTCGGGGACAACGGGGTCGGGAAATCGACCCTGCTTTCGATCATCGCCGGCAGGGAGTCCCCGAGCGACGGGAGGGTTCACCTCGCCCGCGGGGTGCGGATCGGGTACCTCCCCCAGGTCGCCCGCCTCGAAGGGGATGAGACCCTGTACGAGGCGATGAAACGGCCGTTTGCTGATCTCCTCTCGATGGAACAGGAGATGCGGACTCTGGAGGTCCAGATCGCGGAAAGGGACGATCCGGATCTCCTCCACCGCTACGATGCGCTGCACGAGGAGTTCACCCGCCGCGGAGGTTACGGGATCGATGCGAGGATCCGGGAGGTCCTCTCCGGGGTGGGGTTCACTGAGGACGAGTTCACGCGTCCGGTGGCGGAGCTCTCCGGGGGAGAGGAGGCGCGCGCCGCCCTCGCCCGCGTCCTCGTCGAGTCTCCGGATCTCCTCCTGCTCGACGAGCCGACGAACCACCTCGACTTCGCCGCCCTGGCGTGGCTCGAGGAGACGCTCCTGAGCTTCGAAGGCGCGGTGATCCTCGTCTCCCACGACCGCCACCTCCTCGATCTGGTCACGAACCGCACCTGGGAGATCGCTAACCGCCGGATCACCACCTACCGCGTC
>JAJRTG010000013.1 GCA_024278395.1 Fidelibacterota bacterium
CGTCCATCCCACACCAGGTGGCGCCGAGCCCGAGGTTGGCGACCGCCAGCAGGAGGTTCTCGGTGGCCGCGGACATGTCCTGCTCGAACCACTTGTACCCTTCCTTCTTTCCGAACGGGATGACGACCGCCCCGGCGTCGACCCCGAAATGCGCGTACGGATGAGCCAGACAAAGCTTTCGTACCCTCTCCCGCTCGGTCACCACGATGAACTCCCACGGCTTGGCGTCGTTCGCCGACGGAGCGGCCATCGCCGCCTTGAGCGCCGTGATGAGCGCCTCCCGCGGCACCGGGGCCCCGGTGAACCTGCGGATTGACCTGCGCTTGGTGATGAACTCTAGAACCTCGCTTCCCATGTTTCGACCTCCGTTCGTAAGTCTCACCATACTTTACCGGGGAAGCGTACACGGAGCGAATCCTTGCCCCGCCCCTCGGGAGGAGTATCATCGGGACAAGGAGGGATGAAGGATGAACAACAAGCTCTTGATCTTCGCGCTGATCGCGGCGGTGGCCGCCCTGCTCCTCGTCGGCCTGCCGCAGCGCCCAGCCGGACCGGTATGCCCGGGCGGGGGAGAGGTCACCCCGATCCACACGATCCAGGGGGCGGGCCCGAGGAGCCCTCTCGTCGGACAATCGGTGACCGTGTCCGGGGTGGTGGTCGGGGACTTCCAGGGGAAGGACCGCCTGAATGGGTTCTTCCTCCAGGAGGAGGACCGCGACGCCGATTCCGACCCCAATACGTCCGAGGGGATCTTCGTCTACGACCGAAACAACCCGGTCGACGTCCGGCTCGGAGACCTCGTATGCGTCACCGGGACGGTTGCCGAGTACAAGGGCCTGACCGAGATCAAGGACGTCACGCAGGTGACGGTGCGCGGGCGCGCACCGCTCCCGAGCGCGGCGCAGGTGACCCTCCCGCTGGCGAACGAGGACGCGCTCGAGTCAGTGGAGGGGATGCGGGTGTTCTTCCCCCAGCGGCTGACGGTGACGGATGTGTACAACCTCGGCCGCTACGGGGAGGTGACCCTCTCCTCCCATCGGCTGTTCGCCCCGACCGAGATCGCGGCCCCGGGGTCGGACGCCGCGGCGGTGGCGCACGCAAACGCGATGGACCGGATCGTCCTCGACGACGGAAGCTCGACTCAGAACCCGGATCCGATCCCCTATCCGCCGACCGGACTCTCCGCGAGCGACACCCTGCGGGACGGAGACGCGGTCCAGGGGGTGCAGGGAGTGATCACCTATTCCTACGGGTCGTACCTGATCGAGCCGATCACCACGCCGGAGTTCCTGTTCCTCAACCCCCGTTCCTCCGCCCCAGCCCCGGTCGGGGGGACGCTGCGCGTGGCGAGCTTCAACGTGGAGAACTACTTCAACGGGGACGGGTGCGGAAGCGGGTTCCCCACCGCGCGCGGGGCGGTCAACCTGCGTGAGTACGCCCGGCAGCAGGATAAGCTGGTGAAGGCTCTCGTCGGGCTGCGCGCCGACGTGCTCGGCCTGGCCGAGATCGAGAACGACGGGTACGGGCCGGCAAGCGCGATCCACGCCCTGGTGGCCGGGATGAACGCGGCCGCGCCGGTCGGGACGAGCTACGACTACGTCCGGTTCGACGCCGATCAGATAGGGACGGACCAGATCACCTGTGCCATCGTCTACCGGACCCAGACCGTCGCTCCGGCGGGGAAGGCCGCGTTCCTGACGGCCGGCCTTCCGGAGATGAACCGCCCACCGCTCGCCCAGACGTTCGTGCAGAGGGATACCGGGGCGGAGTTCACCGTGGTGATGAACCACTTCAAGTCGAAGAGCCCGCGGGGGGCGTACGGGGAGGACGCCGATCAGGGGGACGGCCAGGGGGCGTGGAACCACAATCGGACTGAGGCGGCGAAGGCGCTCTTGCATTGGCTCGCGACCGCCCCGACCGGGACCGACGATCCCGACTATCTGATCATCGGCGACCTGAACTCCTACACCCGTGAGGACCCGGTCACCACGATCCTGTCGGCCGGGTACGTGGACCTCGTCTCCCGGTTCGGGGACGGACCGAACTACACCTACGTCTACAAGGGGGAAGCGGGCTGTCTCGACCACGCCCTCGCCTCGACGAGCCTCGCCCGCCAGGCGACCGGGGCGGAGGTCTGGCACATCGACGCGGACGAGCCGCCCGTGCTCGGGTACGGAACGGCGTACAAGTCGGCGGATCAGCTCGTCTCCCTCTACCGGAACGACCCCTACCGGTCCTCGGATCACGATCCGATCGTCATCGGGTTCGATCTGCGCTAGGACACCACGAAAGGGGTTCGGGATGAGCGAAGAAAGGATGCGGGCGATGCTCCTCACCCGCCCGGGCGAGCCGCTCCGGCCCACGGAGGTGCCGGTCCCAAGACCGGGTCCGGGACAGGTGCTGCTCAAGGTGTCCGCGTGCGGGATCTGCCGGACCGATCTGCACATCTTCGACGGCGATCTTCCGGCCCCGAAGCTCCCGTTGATCCCGGGGCACGAGATCGTCGGCCGGGTGGTCGAGCTCGGCGCCGGGGTGACCCAATACGGAATCGGGGACCGGGTCGGGGTCCCGTGGCTCGGCTACACCGACGGCACCTGCCGGTACTGCCTCCGCGGTCAGGAGAACCTGTGCGAGAACGCCCGGTTCACCGGGTACACGATCGACGGTGGGTACGCCGAATACACCGTAGCCGACGTGCGCTACGCGTTCCCGATCCCGGATGGGTACTCCGACGCGGGCGCCGCTCCGCTCCTGTGCGCCGGGCTGATCGGCTACCGCGCCTACCGGATGGCCGGAAAGGACGCGGAGAGGATCGGGATGTACGGGTTCGGGGCGGCGGCGCACATCATCGCCCAGGTCGCGGTGCACCAGGGGAAGAAGGTATACGCGTTCACCCGCCCCGGCGACCGGGAGAAGCAGGAATTCGCCCTCCGCCTGGGAGCGGCCTGGGCCGGAGATTCCACCGTCCTCCCTCCGGATCCGCTCGACGCAGCGATCATCTTCGCCCCTGTCGGGCCGCTCGTCCCTGCCGCCCTGCGCGCGGTCGACAAGGGCGGTACCGTGGTCTGCGCCGGGATCCACATGTCCGAGATCCCCGCGTTTCCCTACGAGGTCCTGTGGGAGGAGCGGAGGATCGTGTCGGTCGCCAACCTCACCCGCCGCGACGGGGAGGAGTTCATGGCGCTCGCGCGGGGGTTTCCGATCGAGACGCACGTCACGGAGTTCCCCCTCGACCGGGCGAACGAGGCAATCGCTGACCTCCGCGCCGGTCGGATCAGAGGGGCCGC
>JAJRTG010000146.1 GCA_024278395.1 Fidelibacterota bacterium
AGTTCTCCGGTGCGGGGGAGCGTCCCGTCGAGCCTCCCGCGGACGCGGGGATTCGGGAAGAGCCCGTGCAGCCTTTCTTCGATGAATGGATGACCCTCCTCGATCACCAGGAGCTCATCGCACGCGTCCACGAGCTTGGAGATCAGCTCCAGGGGGAGGGGGTACTGGGAGACCTTGAGGAGGGGATGAGGTAGCTCGTCCGGGAAGAGTTCGCGCACGTAGCTGTACCCGAGCCCGGATGCGATGATCCCGCGCGAGCGGTCTTCACCGGCGAAGAACCGGTTGAACGGGCTCTTCTCGCTCTCGGCGGTGAACCCTGTTTGACGCCTTACGAGCATTTCGTAGTTTCTCCGCGCGTTTGCCGGCAGGAGGATGTAATCGGAGGCATCTTCGGGAAGAGCGAGCCCGTTCTCCCCCCGCGAGGGGGCGGGTGCGACGATCGCCCGCGAGTGGGCGAGTCGGGTCACCAACCGGACGAGGACCGGGATGTGATATCTCTCCGAGAGCTCGAACCCGTAGCCCGCCATGTCGTAGGCCTCCTGGGGGTCGGCCGGCTCGAGGCACGGGATGAGGGCGAAAGCGGCGTAGAACCGCGAGTCCTGCTCGTTCTGCGACGAGTGCATCGATGGGTCGTCCGCCACGGCGACGATGAGCCCCCCGTTCGCACCGGCGATCGCGGCGTTGACGAACGGATCGGCGGCGACGTTCAACCCCACGTGCTTCATGCTCACGAGCGCGCGCTTCCCGGTGTAGCTCATCCCGAGCGCCGCCTCAAGGGCCGTCTTCTCGTTGGTCGACCAGCGGGAATGGATCGATGCCGGGGCCACCCTCTGAATGTATTCCAGGATCTCGGTCGACGGGGTCCCGGGATAGGCGTAGGCTCCGGAGAGCCCGGCGTCGAGCGCTCCTTGTGCCAGAGCTTCGTTCCCCAAAAGGAACATCCTTCTCCTCTCCTCCGATCCGCATGTGGGTGTCAAGCATAAACCCTCGCTTGGGCGGTTGCAAACGCGCCCTTTGAAGTGAAGCCGGTCGTATAGGCGGCGGGGCGCAACGTACGGGCGTTTCTTGCTCAGGGGGGCTGAGATTGGTATACTGCCAACGTATTCTTCAACTACGTAAGGGGGATAGAAACATGGGGCAAGCGAGGAACATCTGCCTGCTGGGGCATTCCGGCTCCGGCAAAACCACCCTCGCCACTTCGCTTCTGAAGAAAGGCGGAATAAAGGATCCGATCGCGTTTGATTCCTCCCAAGAGGAGAAGGAACGGGGCTATTCGATCGATCTCGGGTTCGGAGCGTATACCCAAAAGGGTATCACCGTCACGCTCATCGACACCCCGGGTGGGGATGAGTTCATCGAAGAGATGGTGAAAGCGGTCCCGGTCGCCGACCTCTCCCTGATCGTGATAAACGGGGAGAAGGGAGTGGAGGTCGTCACCGAGCGGGCGTGGGAGCTCACCGGCGCGGCCGGCCGGCCGACCGCGGTACTCATCAACCACCTGGATAAAGGGGTCGACTTCGACAAGGTTCTCGCCTCTCTGCGAGAGCACTTCGAGGGCGGGAAGTTCCTCGTCCTTCAGATCCCGATCATCGAGGGAGGGAAGTTCGTCGGGGTGGTGGATGTTCTCGCCGGCAAGGCCGTATATTTCGCCGAGAAGGGGAAGAAGGACGTGCCCGAGGCCCTCTCTTCCGCCCTTGAGGAGCACCGGGGATACCTGGTGGAGGAGATCTCGTCGATCGACGACGAGCTGATGATGAAGTTCCTCGAGGAGGAGGACATCAGTACTGCCGAGCTCGCCGCCGCCCTGGGCAAGGGGATCGCGGAAGGGGCGCTTGTGCCCGTGTTCTGCACCTCCGGGGTCGAGGAGAAGGGGATCGATCTGCTCATGAACGCGTTTCTCAACCTGATCCCCGAGCCGAAGACCGATGCCTCCGCCCCGCCGCGCGCCGTGGTCTTCAACCTCTCCACCGACCCCTATCTCGGGCGTCTCACTTACGTACGGGTACTTGAGGGCGTCCTCAAGGAGGGATCGCACGCGGTCGAGCTCTCCTCGGGGAACAAGGTGGAGATCCGCGACATCTACTCGTTCGAGGGGACGAAGCAGAAGCGGGTCCCCGAGGCGCAGGCCGGCGAGATTGTGGCGATCGGGAAGCTGGACAACATCCCGATCGGCGCGACCCTGGCCGCGAACGGCGATGCGGAGCCGTTCCCGATGCCGACTTTTCCCAAGCCGGTCTTCTCGCGGGCGATCGTCCCCAAGAGCCAGGCCGACGTGGAGAAGATGAGCAGCGCCCTGAAGGAGCTCGGCGGGACGAAGGCGACGATCCGCGTGGAGCGCGACCCGGTCACCAAGGAGCTGATCCTGTGGGGGATGGGGGACGTGCACCTGTCGGTGTTCATCGAGCGGCTGAAGAACCGGTACAACGTGTCGCTCGAGACGAAGCAGCCGGAGATCCCGTACAAGGAGACGATCCGTAAGAAGGCGACAGCCAAGTACCGCCACAAGAAGCAGACCGGCGGGCGCGGACAGTTCGGGGAGGTGGTGCTGCGCATCGAGCCGCTCCCGCGTGGGGAGGGGTTCAAGTTCGTCGATGAGATCAAGGGCGCGGCGATCCCGGGTCAGTACATCCCCGGCGTGGAAAAAGGGGTCATCGAGGCGATGGAGGAGGGTAACCTGGCGAAATACCCGGTCACCGACGTCCTCGTGGCGGTGTTCGACGGTAGCTTCCATCCGGTCGACTCGTCCGAGCTTGCGTTCAAGCTCGCTGCCCGCAACGCGTTCCGCCTCGCCTACGACCAGGCGAATCCGTGCCTGCTCGAGCCGATCATGGCCCTCGAGGTGCGGGTTCCGGAGGACTTCACCGGCGACATCGTGAGCGACCTGAATGGTCGCCGCGGGAGGATCCTCGGGATGGAGCCCGGCGGGGGACGGACAACGGTCATCAAGGCCGAGGTGCCGCTCGCCGAGCTGCAGAGCTACGCCCTCGACCTGAAGTCGATCACACAGGCGCGGGGGATGTTCCAGATGGAGTTTCTGAAGTATCAGACGGTCCCCGCCAACATCCAGGAGAAGATCGTCGCCCAGGCACAGAAGGAAGGCGAATGAACGTTGGCCGGTACATGCACCGCGATCCGGTGACCGTCCTCCCTGAGGCGTCGCTTGGGGAGGCCAAGCGGGTGATGGAGGAGAATGGGTTTGGAATACTCCTCGTCGTCACCGCTGAGCGGGAGCTCACCGGGTTTGTCACCAAGGGATCGCTGAAAGAGGTGACCGATTGGGAGAAACCGGTGGGAGAGGCGTGTTTCGAGACTAACTTCTCCGTCTCTCCCGCCGATACCCTGGAGAAGGCGGCGCTGATCCTCCTGGCCAACAGGCTTGTCCTCCTCCCGGTGGTGGAGGAGGGGAAGCTGGTTGGGGTCATCACCCAGTCCGAGATCCTGCGCGCCCTGGCACAGGCTCTCGGGATCGGGCTCGAGGGGACGAGGCTCACAGTGCGGGTCGAATCCGATCCCGACGATCTGTACTCCGTGATCGGCGTGCTCCGCGAGCACGGGGTGCGGCTCGTTTCGCTCGCCCGCGGAGCGGAGGGGAACGGCCGCCAGGAGATCATCCTCCGTGTGCAGGGGATCGACGATAAGGAGGGGCTCAAGCGGGCGCTCGAGGCGGCGCTTACCGTGAAGGAGGAGGGATGAACGAGCTATCCGTTCCAACCCACCGCAAGACCGAATTCGTTGAGATCACCGAACTTGTCCAGCGCGCGGTCGCCGAGAGCGGGCTTACAGACGGGATCTGCTTCATCTACTGCCCTCACACCACCGCTGGGCTGACGATCAACGAAAATGCCGATCCATCCGTGGCTTTCGACATCATCACCGCGTTGGACTCCCTCGTCCCCCAGGGGCGGGGCTGGACGCACGCCGAGGGGAACGCCCCGGCGCACATCAAGGCGTCTCTGATCGGAAACTCGCTTCAAGTCGCGTTCGAGCAGGGGCGGCTCCGCCTCGGCACGTGGCAGGGGATCTTCCTGTGCGAGTTCGATGGCCCGCGCCGTCGCAGCGTCTGGATCAAGATCGCATAATCGTCGATCCACCTGCGACCAGGCGGTGGGGAAAACGGTGTGGTTCGAGAGCCCATTCAATAACGAGCCGCATGCCGGAAGGCCGGGATTGTAAGACCTCGGTGAACCGCTCTCTCGGATGCCGGTTGTAAGGACGCCGGTGCTGCACGGAAGGGGTGGCGCGGCTGCTGTTGCCCAGATGAAGCGGTGTTCGCTTCCGCCACCTGGATGAGGGCTTGTTTGATCCTGCTTCACATCTCGTCTTGACACGATAAATTCCGCAAGTTACAATCACGCTCGATCGGCACTCGCCAGCGTAGCTCAATCGGTAGAGCAACTGACTTGTAATCAGTAGGTTGCCAGTTCGACTCTGGCCGCTGGCTCCGATTGCATTTTGTTGGAGGGGTACCGAAGTGGCCAAACGGGGCGGACTGTAAATCCGTTGGCGGACGCCTTCGGGGGTTCGAATCCCTCCCCCTCCAATTGGCGGTCGTTTGGGCTTTCGGTTACACTATTCTTTACGAAGGTCGGAATGCCCGTGTAGCTCAGGCGGTAGAGCACCCCCTTGGTAAGGGGGAGGTCATCGGTTCGACTCCGATCGCGGGCTCTTGCTTGCGGCGGGAGCGGCCATCAAGCGAAAAAAGATAATGTCGCGCCAAGATCAACAGGAGGTTTGAGAAAGATGGCGAAAGAGCATTTTGAGAGGACTAAGCCTCACCTGAACATCGGAACGATCGGACACATCGATCACGGGAAGACGACGCTCACCTCGGCGATCACCAAGGTGCTCGCCGCGCAGGGTAAGGCGAAGGCGCTCGATTTCTACGATATCGATAACGCGCCTGAGGAGAAGGAGCGCGGGATAACGATCAACGTGCGGCACGTCGAGTACGAGACCGAGAACCGCCACTACGCGCACATCGACTGTCCGGGACACGCCGACTACATCAAGAACATGATCACCGGTGCCGCCCAGATGGACGGGGCGATCCTCGTCGTGGCGGCGACGGACGGGCCGATGCCCCAGACGCGGGAGCACGTACTCCTCGCCCGCCAGGTGAACGTGCCGGCGATCGTCGTCTTCCTCAACAAGATCGACATGGTTGACGATCCCGAGCTGATCGACCTGGTGGAGATGGAGGTGCGCGAACTCCTCAACGAGTACGAGTTCCCGGGCGACGAGATCCCGGTGATCCGCGGATCGGCCCTCAAGGCGATGGAGAGCGGTGATCCGAACGCGCCTGAGTGCAAGCCGATCCTCGAGCTGATGGAGGCTGTGGACAACTACATCCCGCTTCCGGACCGTGAGGAGGATAAGCCGTTCCTGATGCCGATCGAGGACATCTTCTCCATCAAGGGGCGCGGTACGGTCGTGACCGGCCGTGTTGAGCGCGGGAAGATCACTCCGGGGATGGAGGTGGAGATCGTCGGAATCCACGACGAGATCAAGAAGACGGTCGCCACGAGCCTGGAGATGTTCAACAAGACCCTCGACTATGCGATCGCCGGGGATAACGTGGGGATCCTACTGCGCGGGATCGACAAGGACGAGGTGGAGCGCGGGCAGGTCGTCGCCGCTCCCAAGTCGATCACCCCGCACACCAAGTTCGAGGGCGAGGTGTACATCCTGAGCAAGGACGAGGGCGGACG
Organism: Fidelibacterota bacterium; assembly: GCA_024278395.1. Lineage (GTDB taxonomy): Bacteria > Bipolaricaulota > Bipolaricaulia > UBA7950 > UBA9294 > S016-54. The sequence goes on from JAJRTG010000146.1 coordinate 5,709, forward strand.
CCATACCCCGTTCTTCGACGGGTACAAGCCGCAGTTCTTCTTCCGCACCACCGACGTCACCGGAACGGTCCACCTTCCCGAGGGGGTCGAGATGGTGATGCCCGGTGATAACGTCAAGATCATCGCCGAGCTGATCCACCACGTGGCGATGGACGAGGGGCTCCGGTTCGCGATCCGTGAGGGCGGACGCACCGTCGGGGCCGGCGTCGTCACCAAGATCATTGAATAAGGGATAGACCATGGCCAAGAAAGGGGAAGTCGTCATCCATGTCACGCTCGCGTGCAGCGAGTGTGGGCGGCGCAACTACCATACAAAGCGGAACAAGCGGAACACCGCGGACAAACTGCAGTTGAACAAGTACTGCCGCTGGTGCCAGCGACACACCCTGCACAAGGAGGTCTAGGGAGCTAGACCATAGGCCCGTAGCTCAACTGGCAGAGCGTCCGACTCCAAATCGGAAGGCTGGGGGTTCGAGTCCTCCCGGGCCTGTTAGAACTAAACGAAGGAGAGAGTGGATGGTTGAGAAGTTAAGAAACTACCTGAAAGGGGTCCGCAACGAGGTCAACCGGGTGAGCTGGCCGACCCGCCAGGAGATCATCTCGTTCACCGTATTGGTCCTCATCCTTGTGGTCGTTCTTACGCTCTATATCTGGGGAGTGGACAGGGTCATCGAGGCCATCCTCAGGGTACTGGTCCGCTAGTTAATATCATGCGCATGAAGAGATGGTACGCCATTCAGACCTATGCTGGCTCGGAGTTGAAGGTCAAGGAAGACCTCAACGAGCGGGTACGCAAGCGGGGCTGGGAGAAGGCGTTCGAGCTCTTCAACGTGGACGGTGAGGAGACGTTCTTCCTCGTACCGGTGGAGGAGGTGATCACCTCCCGCTCCCGCCGGGGCGGTGGGACCGAGTACCGGATCCCTTACGAGTACGATCTCGTGGCTAAGCCGAACGAGCGGATCTCCCGCGGGGATGTGATCGCGCGCAAGCCGCCCAAGCACATGGAAGATGACGCCACGATCGTGAAGTCGGAACCGTTTCAGCGGGTGATCGTCGAGATGACGAACCGCAACGAGGAGGTCTATCTCATCCCGGCGGAGAAGAAGATCCGCCGGGACATCCGCGTGGGGGAGAAGATCCGCAACGGTGTCCCCCTCACCATCGACTCCGATGAGAAGTACGTCGTGGCGAACAAAGGGAAGATCGTGCTCCGGGACAAGGTGCGGCGGGTGACGTTCGAGTACAAGAACGGGAAGACGAAAACCCGTATAATCCCGGAGAAGGTCCTCGTCAAGGCGCGGGAGGGAGCGACCCTTAAAAAGGGCGACCTGATCGAGCGTGATGACCAGATCACGAGCCGTGCCACCGGGCTCCTCAAGGTGAAGGAGTACAAGGACAAGCGCGTCGTTACGATCCAGAGGATCGAAAAGCGGCGCATCTTCCCGGGGTATGTGTTCGCCCGCATGGGCCTGGATGAAGAACAGATGATGGAGCTGATCGACGGAGTCCGCGGTGCGGTGCGCTACGTCGGCTCTAGGTTTAAACCGATGCCGATCGAGGGTCCGGAGATGAAGCTGATCAAGCGGAAGGCCGGCCTTCTCGAGGTTCCGGTCGCGGCGGGCGCTGTAAGCACCGGCGAGCCGAAGATCGAGGTCGATTTTAACGTGGGTGAGGTCGTGGAGATCGTGGAAGGTCCGTTCGCCGACTTCACCGGTGAGATCAAGGAGATCGACAAAGAGGCCGAGGAGGTCACCGTGATGGTGAAGATCTTCGGGAGAGAGACGCCGGTAAGGCTCGGATTTGAAGGGATTGAAAAGCTGTAGTTCGGGGTAGGAGGTAGGATGGCTAAGAACGCGATTGCGAAGATAAATCTGCAGATCCCGGCGGGACAGGCGACTCCGGCTCCTCCGGTCGGGCCTGCGTTGGGTGAGCACAAGCTGAACATCATGGACTTCTGCAAGAAGTTCAACGAGGCGACGAAGAACGAGACGCCGGGGGTGATCATCCCGGTCGTCATCTCGGTGTACATGGACCACACGTTCAGCTTCGTGCTCAAGCAGCCGCCGGCAGCGGAGTTGATTAAAATGGCCGCGGGGATAAAATCTGGTTCTCCGGAGCCGAACCGGGTGAAGGTCGCCAAGATCTCGATGGAGCAGGTCAAGCGGATAGCCGAGCGCAAGCTCCCCGATTTGAACACATACAAGCTCGAATCGGCGATCGAGATCATCAAGGGGACGGCGAGGAACATGGGCGTTGAGGTGGTCGAGTCGTGAAACATGGTAAGCGCTACAATGCAGCGGCCGCGTTGATCGAGCGGCAGCGTACCTACGGGATCGACGAAGCGATCGAGAAGATGAAGGCCTCCGCCACGGCGGGGTTCGACGAGACCGCGGAGATCGCGATCAACCTCGGGATCAAACCGAGCCAGACGATCGTACGCGGGACGTGCAGCCTCCCGCACGGAACCGGCAAGAAGGTGCGGGTCCTCGCCTTTGCCAAGGGTGAAGCGCAGAAACAGGCGGAGGAGGCCGGCGCCGATTACGTCGGGGGAGAGGACCTGGCGAAGAAGATCCAGGAGGGATGGCTGGATTTCGACAAGGTCGTCGCCACTCCGGACATGATGCCCGTGGTGGGGAAGCTCGGGAAGATCCTCGGGCCGCGTGGCCTGATGCCGAGCCCGAAGACGGGCACGGTCACCAAGGACGTCGGTAAGGTGATCGGGGATCTGAAGAAGGGGATGGTCGAGTTCCGCAGTGACCGCTACGGAGTGATTCACTCCATCTTCGGCAAGGTGTCGTTCGATGCGTCCGCTCTGCGGGAGAACCTGATCGCTTTCGTCCGCAGCGTGCTCGAACGGCGTCCGGAGGAGGGCGTGAAGGGGCGCTACATAAGGAAGGTGGCGATCTCCTCGACCATGGGACCGGGGATCACCCTCGACCTCGGAGAGCTGTTACAAGCGGCGGAAGAGGCAAGCTAGGAGCGAGAGATGCCGACGCAAGCGAAGATAGAGGAAGTAAACCGCTTGAAGGAGATGTTCGAACGGGCCAGCTCGTTGGTCCTGGCCGACTACCGTGGTCTGACGGCCAACGAGATGGTCGAGTTGCGGCAACGGTTCACGAAGCAGGGGTTGGAGTTCCGCGTCGTCAAGGACACCCTGGCGAGGATCGCCGCGGAGCAGGCGGGGCTCAAGGACCTGGCCGAGTTCTTCTCCGGCCCGATCGGGGTGGCGGTGGGTTACGACGATCCCGTGCTGGCGTTCAAGCTGGCGGAGGAGTGCCGCAAGACGTACACCCCGAACTACACCCTCAAGGGAGGGGTCTTTCAGGGGGAGGTCATCCGCGAGGAGGAGATCGAACGATCCTCCAAGCTCCCGTCGCGCGAGGAGCTGCTGGCGAAACTGGCGATGCTCCTGCAGAGCCCGATGCGCGCCCTGGCGGTTATGCTCAAGGCGAAGATCCGCGAACTGGCCGTTGTCCTCAACGAGGTTCGAATTAAACGCGAAGAACAAACGAAGGAGGAATAGATAATGGGTAAAGAGGAGATCCTTCAGGAGATAGAGAACATGTCCGTGAAGGACCTGGCCGATCTGGTGGAGATGATCGAGGAGCGGTTCAACGTCTCCGCGGCGATGGCCGCCCCGGTGGCGGTCGCCGCTGCTCCCGGCGCTGCCGGCGGCGAGGGGGGCGAGGCTGCTCCCGAGACGTACAAGGTCGTGCTCACCAACCCCGGCCAGAAGAAGATTCAGGTCATCAAGGAGATCAAGGAGATCACCGGCAAGGGCCTGAAGGAATGCAAGGAGCTCGTCGACAACCTCCCGGCTGTGATCAAGGAAGGGGTCGGTCCGGAAGAGGCGGCGAGCCTCAAGGAGAAATTGGAGGCGGCGGGAGCTGAGATCGAACTTAAGCAGTAATCTCGACGTTTCCAACGGTTTACGTTGCGGTCTGCCTTAGGGCTTCGTCGCCTTAGGGCAGTACGCTTTATTTGGGGGAGATCATGCAGCATCGTGTGCGGCGATCCTACGGGCGGATTAAGGAGGTCATCCCTCCTCCGTACCTTTTGGAGGATGTGCGGGATTCATTCAACCGGTTTATCGATGAGGGGATAAAGAGGGCGTTCGACGACATATCTCCGATCGAGGGACACGGCAAGGACGGACTGAGGTTGGAGTTCGTCGATCCGTACCTCGGTGAGCCGCGTAACACGGAGCAGGAGTGCAAGGACAAGGACCTCACCTACTCCCGTCCGTTGCGGGTGACCGCCCGTCTCCTCCAGGAAGGGAAGCTCATCCAGGAGACGGAGCTCTACATCGGTGACTTCCCGATGATGACGAACCGCGGCACGTTCATCATCAACGGCTCGGACAACGCGCTCGTCAACGAGCTCACCCGTTCCCCGGGCGTCTACTTCGTGAACGAGGAGAAGAACCAGTACATGGGCCACATCCTCCCCGAGCTCGGGGCCTGGCTGGAGATCGTCCTCGACACGCGCCGCGGGCTCATCCGCGCGAACCTTGACCGCAAGGGGAAGGTCCTGGTGACCGTCCTCCTCAAGGCGCTCGGGTTCACCGAGGCGTGGATCCGCCGCTACTACAGCTTCGAGGTCTCCCCGGTGACGGCCAAGAAGCTGGAGCCGTACATCGGCTACCGGGCCGCGGTGGAGGTGAAGAAAGGTGAGGAACTACTCCTCGCTGCGGGCGAGATGCTCCAGAAGGAGCACCTCTCCGTCCTGGAGAAGGCGGGGATCGAATCGATCCGCCTCGTGGATAAGTACATCCAGAAGACGCTCGATGAGGATCAGGTAATGACGCAGGAGGACGCGGTACGCACGGTCTACCACCGTCTGCGCCCGTCCGACCGCGCTTCCCTAGCTCAGATGGGAGAGTACTTCGAGAACCTCTACTTCCATCCGGCGAGCTATCACCTGTCCGAAGTCGGTCGGTTCAAGGTGAACCGGAAGCTCGGCCTGCAACTGAAGAAGCCGGTCCTCTACCCCGCCGACATCGTGCGTACGATAAAGGTCCTGCTTCAGGTCCCGGAGGATCCCTCGCTGATCGACGAGAAGGATCACCTGGCGAACAAGCGGGTCCGCCTGCCCGGGGAGCTCGCCGAGAACGCGCTCCGTACCGGGCTCGCCCGCATGGCGCGCATCGCGCGGGACAAGCTCTCCAAGTACGCCTTGGACGAGAAGGACACGATCCGCCGATTGATCTCCACCCGCACCGTGCAGGGGGCGATCAACCAGCTCTTCTACACCGGCCGGTTCTCCCAGTTCCTCGAGCAGACGAACCCGCTCACCGAGCTCACGCACAAGCGGCGGCTGAACGCGCTCGGCGGCGGACTGACCAAGCGGCGCGCGAAGATCGAGGTGCGGGACGTGCACCCATCGCACTACGCGCGCATCTGCCCGATCGAGACTCCCGAGGGGCAGAACATCGGGCTGATCACCTCGCTTGCGGTCTACGCCCGCGTGAACGAGTACGGATTCCTCGTCGCCCCCTACCGCCGGGTCGTGAACGGGAGGGTGACCGATGAGGTTGTCTACCTGATGGCCGACGAGGAGGAGCGGTACAACATCACACCGGCCACCACCCCGGTCGACGAGGACGGACGGATCCTCGGGGAGCGGGTCGAGGTGAGGACCGGGCGCGAGGAGATCCGGCTCGAGCCTCCGGAGAAGGTCGACTTCATCGGGGTATCCCCCAAGGCGCTCGTCGGAGTCTCGGCCGCGCTCATCCCGTTCCTCGAGCACGATGACTCCAACCGCGCCCTGATGGGGGCGAACATGCAGCGCCAGGCCGTCCCGCTCCTGCGGCCGGAGGCCCCGCTCGTCGGGACCGGGCTCGAGCTGCAGGCGGCGATGGACTCGGGGATGCTGCTGGTCGCCGAGGAGGACGGTGAGGTCGTCGAGGTCGACGCCAGCCGGATCGTGCTCAAACATGGGCGGAAGAAGAAGGTCTATCACCTGATCAACTTCGAGCGCTCCAACCAGGACACGATCCTCCATCACCGCCCCGTGGTACACGTGGGGGATAAGGTGAAGAAGGGGGACCTCCTCGCCGACGGGCCGTCGAGCGACATGGGGGAGCTCGCCCTCGGGCGGAACCTGCTGGTGGCCATCCTCCCGTACGAAGGGTACAACTACGAGGACGCGATCGTCATCTCCGAGCGGCTCGTGCGGGAGAACCTGCTCGACTCGATCCACATCGAGGAGTTCGAGGTGAAGGCGGAGGAAACGAAGCTCGGCCCGGAGGAGATCACAGCCGACATCCCGAACATCTCCAAGGAGGACCTCAAGAACCTGGACGAGGACGGGATCGTGCGCGTGGGGACGGTCGTGCGCACCGGGGACATCCTGGTGGGGAAGATCACCCCGCGGGGTGAGTCCGAGCCGACCCCGGAGGAGAAGATATTCCGCTCCATCTTCGGGGAGCGGGCGAGGAACGTGAAGAACACGTCGCTGCGCATGCCGCCGGTGTCGGGCACGGCCAAGGTGATTAAGGTGAAGAAGTTCTCCCGCGAGAACGGAGACGAGCTCGACGCCGGGGTGAACGAGCTCGTTAAGGTGTTCGTCGCCCAGCGCAAGACGATCTCCGTCGGGGACAAGCTCTCCGGCCGTCACGGGAACAAGGGGGTCATCTCGACCATCCGGCCGGTGGAGGAGATGCCGTTCCTCCCCGACGGGACCCCGGTCGACATCATCCTCAACCCGATGGGTGTCCCCTCGCGCATGAACCTGGGGCAGATCTTCGAGACCGGCCTCGGTTGGCTCGCCAAGCTGCGCGGGGAGTACGTCGCCACCCCGATCTTCGACGGTGCCCAGGAGGACGAGATCCTGAACGAGCTCCATGAGGAACGGGTGAAGGCCGGGCTCGCCGACGGCGACAACTACGACGGGAAGGTGGTCCTCCGCGACGGGCGCACCGGCGAGCCGTTCGCCCGCCCGATCACCGCCGGATACATGTACATCCTCAAGCTGGAGCACATCGCCGACGAGAAGATCCACGCCCGCTCGACCGGTCCGTACGCCCTGATCACCCAGCAGCCGCTCGGGGGGAAGGCGCAGTTCGGCGGCCAGCGGCTGGGGGAGATGGAGGTGTGGGCGCTCGAGGCCTACGGCGCCGCCGCCCTGTTGCAGGAGATGCTGACCGTGAAGTCGGACGACACGCGCGGGAGGATCCAGCTGTACAAGGCGATCCTCAAGGGGGAGGAGTTCCCGCGCCCCGGGTTGCCCGAGTCGTTCAAGGTGCTGCTGCGGGAGCTGCGCAGCCTCGCCCTCTATCCGCGGCTCTTCGACCGCAATGACCACGAGATCGAGATCAACTGACGTCCTGGTGCGGGAGTACTGCGCCGGGGTGGTCCTCTATTACGGGGAGGGTGGGAAGAGACGCTATCTCATCCTCCGTCACCGGAACGGCGAGCACTGGAGCCTCCCCAAGGGGCACATTGAACCCGGGGAGAGCGAGCAGGAGGCGGCGCTGCGCGAGGCGCAGGAGGAGACCGGGATTTCCGATATAGAACTTGTTCCCGGGTTCCGGGCCGTCAGTCGGTATTCCTTCTTCCGCCAGGGTGTTCCGGTGGAGAAGGAGGTCGTCTACTTCCTCGGGAGAACGGACCAGACCGATGTGCGGTTGTCGAAGGAGCATGTGGACTGGCGCTGGGCTGACTATGAGGCCGCGCTCTCCACGTTGACTTATCCGGACACCCGGGATGTCCTGCGTCAGGCGGAGGAGAGGCTCAGAGGCTCTTGAAGATGCGCGCCGACGGTCTGCCGGGGGCGGAGAGCTCGAGGTCGAGGAAGTAGCCGAACGGGGTCTGTATCGCTTCGTATTCCGAAGCGACGAGTCTCTCCTGCGCGCCGTCCAATACCCGCTTGGCGAGCTCGGGGGAGGCCTTCGTCTCAGCGAGATGGGCGAAGGAGTGCAGCACGATCCTGTTGGTCTCGTTCTTCCGTGCCGCCCACTTCAGGTTCTTCACGAGCTTCGTCTCGATCCCGGCCGGGTCTGCTTCGTCCGACTGCTCGAGGTGGATGAAACCGATCAGGGCCTTCTCGATCGTTTGTGTTTCGTCGCGGTCCGGTTCCGAATCGATGGTCTTAAGCGTCGTTCGGTAACCGAAACGATCGGCGTAGATCAAAAGAAGTTTCATCTCCGCCTCCTTGCGGGCGATCTTATGGGAATATGACGGCGGAAGCAAGGCGAGCCCCCGCCGAGGCGTGGTTCCAGCTTTCACCCTGACCCTTTGTGCCCGCGTTTCCCCCTGAACATCCGGAAGGCGAGGAAGCCGACGAGGAACAGGAGGAGGAAGAAGGCGAGGTTCAGACCGTTTGTGACGAGGTAGGAGTGGATGTAGATCGCGGCTGTGTGCACCAGC
>JAJRTG010000147.1 GCA_024278395.1 Fidelibacterota bacterium
ATGAGATCGAAGACGGCGGCTATCCGCGCCTCGTTGATCATCCGCTCTCCGAGGCTGTCCCCGAACGGGGGGTGCATGATCACGGCCGCCGTCCCGCTCATCCTCCGCCCCTTCGCGCGAGGTACTCGAGCACCTTGATCGTCGCCCGCTTATCGAGCGGGCGGTTGCGGCTCCCGCAGCGCGGCGAGTAGATACAGGACGGACAGCCGTTCTCACACGGGCAGTCGGACACCAACCGAAGCGCCGCCTCCACAATCCGATCGATACCGGAGAAGATGGCGCCGGAGAGGCCGGCCCCGCCCTCGATCTCATCGAACAGGATGATGGTGGGAGCCTGAGTGTCAGGATGCATGGGGGTCGACACCCCCCCGAGGTCCTCTCGGTCGCACAGCACGGAAAGGGGGGCCATGGCGACGAGCGCGTGCTCCGCCCCGTGCAGCCCGCCGAGGAGTTCCTCCCGTGGGACGCCGGGGACCTCCAGCGGGAACGTGATCCACAATCCGTCGGTCTCATAGGTATGGGGCGGGAGCTCGAGCGGCTCCACCGCAAGGGTGCGTCCGGAGTGGATCGACTGGTACCCGATGAACTCCTGCCGCACCTGCACCCGTCCGTTGCTCGCCTCGAAGCTGCCCCCGCTGAAGCGGGAGCCGACGGACAGGACCTCGACCGTGGAAGTAATAAGGGGTTTTGTATAGTAGTCCACATCCTCACGACGGGCGCGGGCGACCCCTTCCTCAAGGTCGAGGGACTCGACCACGTAGGTCTCGCCGCGGTGGAGGAGGACCGCCCCGGGATACGCGTCACGGCGGGCGCGGAGGTGATCCATCGTCTCAAGCAGTTTCCCGTCGCAGATGAGCTTCACCCGCTCCCCGGCAAGATCGGCGAGCGAGAAGAGCTCATGCGCCCTTTTCAATCCCCGATAGACGTATCCGCGCGGGGTGGAGGAGAGGAGATCCCTCTCCTTGAGGACGGGGATGATCTCATCCCCGAGCGGGCTTATCTCCCCTCCTTTGAGCGGGAGCTCGGCCGCGGCGCAGGCGATGTGTCCCGCGACCAGGCGCGGGTTGTCGGGGCGGACGACGATCCGTTCCCTGGCCCCCCCCAGGAGATGCTCCGGATGCCGGAGGAGGTAGCGGTCGAGCGGGTCCTCATAGGGGATGAAGACGACGAGCGACGGCGCCTCCCCCCGCCCGGCCCGCCCGGCCTGCTGCCAGAAGGAGAGGACGCTCCCGGGAAAACCGAGGATGATCGCGGCGTCGAGCCCGCCGATGTCGATCCCCGCCTCGAGCGCGCTCGTCGAGACAACCCCCCTGATCTTCCCCTCCCGCAGTCCGGCCTCGATCTCCCGCCGCTCGCTCGGGAGGTAGCCGGCCCGGTAGGGGAGGATCCCTTCGGCGCCGAGATCAGCGGCCCGGCGCGCCACCAGCTCGGCCTGCGCCCGCGAGCGGGTGAAGCAGATCGTCTGGATCCCATGCCCGGTGGTGTGGGCGAGAAGACGGGCGGCCTGTAGATAAAGCGGGGTTCCCGGATCAGCGAGCCCGTCCCAGAAGACGATCGTCCTCTCCCCCCGTCCGGCGCCGGAATCCGTGATCTCCACGACATCGCGTCCCGTAAGCCCGCGCGCGTAGTCGGCCGGGTTGGCGATGGAAGCGGAGGAGAGCACGACCTGGGGAGAAGCCCCGTAGTGCCCGAGGATGCGGAAGAGCCTCCGGAGGAGGAGGGCCACGTTCGCCCCGAACACCCCGCGGTAGGTGTGCGCCTCGTCGATCACGACGAACCGCAGGTTGCGGAAGAACCGCGCCCACTGGTGGTGCCACGGGAGGTAGTAGTGGAGGGCGTGCGGGTTGGTGAGGATGATCCTGGACAGCTCCTTGATCCGTCCCCGCTTCCCGCTCGGGGTGTCCCCGTCGTAGGTCGCCGGGTGCAGGGCGATCCTGCAGTGCTTTTCAAGGGCCCGGAGCTTCCCCAACTGATCGTTGGCGAGCGCCTTCAGCGGGTAGATGTAGAGGGCGCACGCGGAATCGTCCTCGATCATCCGCTCGAAGATCGGGATGTTAAACGCGAGCGTCTTCCCCGAAGCGGTGGGGGTGGTGATGATCACATCCTTCCCAGCCCGCAGCGCGGCGATCGCCTCCCCCTGGTGGCGGTAGAGGGTGATTCCCCGTCCCTCAAGGTAGCTCTGCAGGCGGGGATGGAGATCGATCCGCGCCGGTTGCGGGGGGGCGGCCGGTACGCGCGCGATGTGGGAGATCTGTCCCCGATACCAGGACCTCCCCGCAAGCCCGTCAACTGTCCCGTTCATCTGGACATCCGATCAAATACGAGAACAGAAGAGCGAGGGTCTCCACGTCCTGGCGGTTGTGGTTCAGGATCGGGACGAGCGGCCGCGGATCCCCGGTCTCCAGGTATTCGGTGTAGTAGCGGGGGACCTCCTCGCTCGGCAGATCGTCCGCCCGGGCTATTCCGAAGACCTCGCGCTCGACCGTCCCCAGCCGGAGATCGGAAAGGCGATCCCTGAACCGCCG
>JAJRTG010000148.1 GCA_024278395.1 Fidelibacterota bacterium
CGCCCTCGCCTGCGCCGCGGAGCTCGGGGCAAGGACCTACACCGTCCACTCCGGATGGGTGGAGGAACAGTACGCCACCTCCGCCCTTCTGTCCACCTGCCGCGACCTGACGGTGGAGGCGGTGGAGCGAATGACGGATTGGTCCGATGGAGTCAAGATCTGCGTTGAGAACCAGAACTGCGCCGAAAGGAAGAAGGTGAAGTGCGCGGTCTCGGTGGAGCAGCTCCACTACATCGCCGACCGTGTCCCCACCCCGGTGCACTACACGTTCGACATCGGCCACGCCAACGTCTTCTCCGGCGATCCGACCGGGTTCTTCCGCTCCCTCGGGCCGGAGAGGATCGGGGTGTGTCACATCCACGACAACGACGGAACCAGGGACTCACACCAACCGCTCGGGACCGGAGCGATCGACTGGAACGGGTTCCTGACCGCCTATCTGGAAGCGGAATGCGACGCCCCGCTCCTGTTCGAGCTCTCCCGCGAGGAGGACTTCCTCGCCGGGCGGGAGCTCCTCCGCCGGATCCACGCACAGGCGCGGACGCGGTAGCCCCGGACCCGTTTGGATTGACTTTCCGCCGCGGGGAATGTAAAATGGTTTTTGTCGAGCGATTCTCTCCGACGATCGAGCTGTCCTAACATCTTGAACAAATGAATGTTTCCGCGGTGGTGCCTGCCTATAATGAAGCCGCTCGAATCGGCGCAGTCCTCCGTCCGCTCGTCTCCTGTCCGCTTGTCGACGAGGTAATCGTCGTCGATGACGGCTCGGACGACGGGACGGCCGATGTCGCACGGGAATTCGGAGTCAAGGTGATCGAGCTCCCGGAGAACAGGGGCAAGGCCTCCGCCCTCGATGCCGGGGTGAACGCGGCGAGCAACGACGTCCTCCTCTTCCTCGACGCTGACCTCGTGGGCTTGCGGCCGGAGCACATCGAACGGCTGGTCAAGGCGTACGCGAGCGGAGATGTGGACATGGTGGTGGGGGTCTTCTCGGACGGACGGGTGAACACGGATCTCGCCCAGTTCATAAACCCGTTCGCCTCCGGCCAGCGCGTCATCTCCAAGGATCTGTGGGCCCGAGCGCGGGAGAAGGTACACGAAATGGACTACGGGATCGAGATAGCCCTCTCCAAGCTTGCCGCCAAGGAGGGATGGCGGAAGGAGAAGGTGAAGCTCGACGGGGTTACGCACGTGCTCAAGGAGGAGAAGCGCGGGTTCTCCCAGGGGGTTAAGGAGCGGTTCAAGATGTACGGAGACATGATAAAATGGTTGATAAAGAAGATCTGAGAATCGCGATCGGCGCAGATCACGCCGGTTTCCCCCTGAAGCAGGCATTGATCGACTCGGTCCTCAAGGATTACGAAGTCATCGATTTGGGTACTAACTCCACCGATCCGGTCGACTATCCGGATATCGCGCGGAAGGTGGCCACGGTCGTCTCCGCCGGGAGAGCTAAGATGGGGATCCTCATATGCGGGACCGGGATCGGGATGGCGATCGCGGCGGGAAAGGTGCGGAGGATCAGGGCGGCCCGGTGTACGGAGCCGTTCTCCGCCGAGCTCAGCCGCCGCCATAACGACGCGAACGTCCTGTGCCTGGGGGCGCGGGTGACGGGGGTGGAGATGGCGAAGAGGACCGTGGAGGTCTGGCTCAACACCCCGTTTGACGGAGGAAGGCACGCCCGCCGGGTGGAAAAGATCGAATAGCCGAGCAACGGGTTAACGGATGAGATGATCGTTCACTGGATTACATTCTTACTGACGGCGACGGTGATCGTCGGCTCCGGGGTCAAGCTCGCTTCCTTCGGAGAGGCCCTCGGCAGGAGGACCGGGATCGGTCAGGGGTGGATCGGCCTCATATTCCTGGCGGTGATCACCTCGATCCCAGAGCTCACGACGACGGTCACCGGAGCGGCGATCGACGCGCCGAACATAGCGGTGGGGAACGCCCTGGGGAGCAACCTGTTCAACGTGGCGATAATCGCGGTCGTCGACATACTCCTCCTCGGCCGGGGTCCGTTTTTGAGCAAGGTGAAGGGCTACCACGCGACGAGCGGGGGGATAGCGATCCTCCTCACGGTCATCGCTCTGGTCGGGATCGTCGTCCCGCATGAGGCCTCCCTGGGGGGGATAAGCCCGGTGAGCTACCTCATCCTGATCGGTTACGTGTTCGGGGTGTTCCTCCTCTATCGGATCGAGCTCCGGGATGGCGAGGTCGAGACCCCGGAGGAGGGGACGATGTCGCTTGCCCGTGCCCTTACCGGGTTCGTCGTCTGCGCGGCGTTGATCGTTACCGCCGGGGTCTTTCTCATCTACGCGAGCAAGGCGATCTCCGAGGAGACGGGGCTCTCCACGTCGTTCATCGGAGCGATCCTGGTGGCGATTGTGACCTCGCTGCCCGAGCTCGCCACCTCGATCGGGGCGCTCCGAATCGGGGCGTACGACATGATCGTGGGGAACCTCTTCGGGTCGAACATGTTCAACATCCTCACGATCTTCTTCGCCGACCTCGCCCTGCGGAAGGGCTCGATCTACGCCGCGTTGGGGGCGGGGCGGGAGGATCAGATCCTCGTGGGGGTACTCGGGATCGGTCTTACCGCGATCGCGGTGATCGGGATCGGGGTGCGGTCTCAACGCCGCGTGTTCGGAGTCGGGGCGGACGCCGGGCTGCTCCTTTTAGGTTATCTGGCGAGCGCTTGTCTCATCATCGGGCGAGGAATTCATCTTTAGAGGTGATAAATAGTGGAAGTAAATGAGCTTTCTATGATGGATCTCGACTCACTCCAGAAGCTCGCGGAGGAGGTCGGCATCCAGAACGGGAACCACATGGCAAAACGGGAGCTTCTGCGGGCGGTGATGGAGCACTTCGCCAAGCAGAGCGACCTGCGGTTCAAGGACGGGATCCTGGAGATCCTGCCGGACGGATACGGATTTCTACGCAACGGGACGGGCCTTCCCGGGCGCAACGACATCTACGTCTCCCCGTCCCAGATAAAGAGGTTCAAATTGCGCGACGGGGACGCGATCACAGGGTTGATCCGCGCTCCCAAGAACGACGAGCGCTACTTCGCCCTGCTCAAGGTGGAGAAGATAAACGGCCGCGATCCGGAGGAGATCTACCGCCGTCCGGAGTTCCACGAGCTGACCCCGCTCCATCCGAACGAGCAGATCAAGCTTGAGCACGATCCGGACGATGTCTCGACCAGGATCATCGACCTGTTCTGCCCGATCGGGAAGGGACAGCGCGGACTGATCGTCTCTCCCCCGAAGGCGGGGAAGACGACCTTGCTCAAGAAGATCGCTGCCGGGATCAACGCCAACTACCCGGAGATCAAGCTCCTCGTCCTCCTGGTCGATGAGCGGCCGGAGGAGGTGACCGACTTCCGGCGCTCGATCGAGAACGGGGAGGTGATCGCCGCCACCTTCGATCAGGAGCCGCGCCATCACACGCGGATCGCCGAGCTCGTCACCGACCGGGCGAAGCGGATGGTGGAGATGGGCCAGGACGTGGTGATCCTCATGGATTCGATCACCCGACTGGCGCGGGCGTACAACCTGTCGGTCTCTCCGTCCGGGAAGCTCCTATCCGGGGGGATGGACCCGACGGCCCTGTACAAGCCGAAGGAGTTCTTCGGCGCGGCGCGGAACATCGAGGAGGGGGGGAGCCTCACCATCATCGCCACCGCCCTCGTCGACACGGGGAGCAAGCTCGACCAGGTGGTGTTCGAGGAGTTCAAGGGGACGGGGAACATGGAACTGATTCTCGATCGGAGCCTGTCCAACAAGCGGATCTACCCGGCGATCGACCTCGAGCAGTCCGGGACGCGCAAGGAGGAGCTCCTTCTTCCGGAGAAGGTATTGAAACGGGTGTGGATCCTGCGTAAGATGATCGGTGAACTGAACGATCCACAGGCGGCGTTGGAGCTCGTAAAGAGCAAGATGGAGGCGACCAAGGACAACGAGCAGTTCCTCGAGCTGATGAACAGTGATTGAGAAGAAACCGATCCGCAAAGACCGCGTGGCGATCGCCGTGATCTTCCTCCTCGCGGTGATCCTCCTCCCGATCCTGCTCCGGTCCGGGGGGAAGTCCCCGACTCCGGTGACCGTGATCGAAGAGCCGAGCACCACGACTACCCCGATCGTGCAGCAACAGGAGCCGGGCACGACCACTCCTTCCACGGAGACCGCCCCCTCCTCACAGGAGGCGCAGGCGACCGCTGAACCGACCGCTTCGTCGGAGGAGACGTCCAAGGTCCTCACCTACACGGTCGCCGCCGGGGACACCCTCTCCTCGATCGCTGCGAACCTGGGTGTGTCCGTGGACGCCCTGATGGCCGACAACCAAATCCTCTCCCCCCAGGCGCTCAGGCCCGGGGAGGTGCTGCACGCGGTTAGAGACGGGATCCTGCACCTGGTCAAGCCGGGGCAGACCCTGACCGACATCTCGATCACCTACTCGGTGCCGGTGGAGAAGATCGTCGCGGCGAACGACATCACCGATCCCTCGAAGATCTACGCCGGGGAAGAGCTGATCATCCCCGGGGCCGGGCCGGAGCTGTGGAAGGAAGTGATCAAGCTCTCCAAGGGGGTAAAGTCGCGGTTCATCTGGCCGGTGCTCGGAAAGATTACCTCGGGGTTTGGATGGCGGATCCATCCGGTCTACAAGGTGCGCCACTTTCACAACGGGATCGACATCGACGTCCCTGAGGGGACGATCGTGCACGCCGCCGCGCCCGGGAAGGTCTACTTCGTGGGGACGGAGGAGGGATACGGCAACGTCGTCATCCTGCAGCACTCCGACGGTTACTACACCCTATACGGTCACCTGTCGAAGCCCCTTGTCTACACCGGCCAGTTCGTCGAAGCCGGTCAGGCGATCGCCGAGTCGGGGAACACCGGAGTCTCGAGCGGTCCACACCTTCACTTCGAGATCAGAAACGGCGAGTTTCCCGTCGATCCGGCCCGCTACCTCCCGGCGTATCCGTCGCAATAGATGCATCTCCTGATCGAAGGGGGAAACAAGCTCTCCGGGCTCGTGACGATTGAAGGGGCAAAGAACGCCGTCCTCCCCGCGTGCGCCGCATCGCTCCTCACCGATGAGCCCGTGGTCATCCACCGCGCCCCCCCGCTGCGCGACGTGCGGACGATCATCGCCGTGATCGAGGAGCTGGGCAAGGAAGTGACCTACGCGGATGGCACGATCTCGATCCTTCCCACGGGGACCCTGAGGCCGCGGGCGAGCAAGGAGCACGTGGAGCGGATGCGCGCATCGTTTCTCGTCTTGGGCCCCCTCCTCGCCCGCCTCGGGAGGGCGGTCGTCCCGCTCCCCGGAGGATGCACGATCGGCCCCCGCCCGGTCGACTACCACCTGCAGGGGCTGCGGGCGCTGGGGGCGAGGGTGCGGGAGGATGAGGATGCGGTCGTCCTCACGGCCGGCAGGCTGCGCGGGGCGAGGTTCCGCCTTCCCTACCCTTCCGTCGGGGCGACCGAGCAGCTCCTGATGGCGGCGAGCCTGGCTAAAGGAGAGACGTTCATCGAAAACCCGTCCCGCGAGCCGGAGGTCCTCGACCTCGTGGAGCTCCTGAGGAAGATGGGGGCGAGGATCGAGGAGGACGAAGGGATGCTCGCGGTCGAGGGGGTGGACGGGCTGCACGGGGCGGAGCACGCGGTGATCCCGGATCGGCTTGAGGCAGGAACGTACCTCATCGCCGGGGCGATCACCGGCGGCAGGGTGACCGCCGCCGGGGTGCGCCCCGCCCACCTTGCAGCCCTCACCGCGGTCCTCGAGAGGACAGGGGCGCGGGTGGAGCTCTCCGGGGAGGCGGTCACGGTCGAGGGGGGAGGAAGGCCGCGGCCGGTCGAGGTGGAGACGGCGCCGTTCCCGGGCTTCCCCACCGACCTGCAGCCCCCGCTCGTCGCCCTCCTCTCCCTGGCGGAGGGGGGGAGCACGGTGCGGGATCCGGTATTCCCGAGGAGGTTCGGTTATGTGGAGGAGCTCAAGCGGATGGGAGCACGGATCTCCGTATCGGCCGGGATGGCGCACATCACCGGAGTGGGAGACCTGCACGGAGCCGCCCTCACCTCACCGGACATCCGGGCCGGCGCCGCCCTTGTCCTCGCGGCCCTCGCCGCCCGCGGGGAGAGCCGGATCGACGGGCTCGGGCAGCTCGACCGGGGCTACGCGGCCCTCGAAGGAAAACTTAAGGGATTAGGAGCGGAGATTGAGAGAAGAGAAGACACCTAGACTTGTAGAGGATTACACCGGAGCCCGCGCCCGGGTCTACGGGGAGGAACGCGCAATCATC
>JAJRTG010000149.1 GCA_024278395.1 Fidelibacterota bacterium
AGCCCGGAGACGGCGATCACCTTCCCGAAGCGCTTGGTCAGCCCGTTAAAGGAGATCTCGGTCATGACTCGAGTATATGGTCATGACCGAAAGCCGCACAAGTCGTTCAAAACGCAGGGAGCTCCGCCTCTTCAGCCTGAAGGGACAGGACGTCCTCCTTGGTGGGAACAGCGGATGTTCCCTCTCCTTGCACGACGAACGATGCGGCCCATGCGGCGAACCGAGCCGCCTCCTCCGGATCCCTGGTCTCGTGGTAGCGCAGGAGGAACGCAGCACCGAAGACGTCGCCCGCTCCAGTCGGATCGACCTCGGGCCTCACGAACGCAGGTACGCGCCTGTACTCACGGCCTCCGTCCATGAAGATCTCCGCCCCGTCCTTCCCGTGGGTGAGGACGAGGATGTTCGCACAGGCGATGAACCGCTCCAGCTCATCATCCTCGACATCCTCCTCGCTGACAAAGACCGCGTCCGCCTTGGGAACGACCCGCTCGAGGGCGGAGAAGCGCTGCCGCCGTACCCTCCCGTCCCGTCCGACGATCCGCATCCAGCCCTGCGGGGCGAGCCCGACAACCTCGGCGTCCAGGCTGTCGATCAACCCCGGGTCGAAGTCGTTCAGGATCGGGCAGAGGTACCCGATCCGCGCCGAGAGCCTCCCTTCCGGAATGGCATCAGGGTCGATCGGATCGGCGGCGGCGTGCACAAACTGGACGCGGCCGTAGGCGGTCTCCCGGTTCACGAAGGTCGTCGTCCTCTCCCCAAATTGGGGATAGATCCTTATCCCGGCGGGGAGGATGTCCGGGGAGAGATCCACTCCGACGCTCGTGATGATCGCCGCCTCGTATCCCAGGTTGTGGGCGAGGATCGCCGAGTAGGCGGACGAACCGCCGAGGATCTTCTCACCATCTACAAGATCAAAACAGAGGTTCCCGATCGCGAGAAAGTGCGGGCGGCGCGTTGCCATCTTTTGTTCACCTCCTTCGGATGGTCTACTGCATCGCTCTTTCCTTTAGCCCCGCCACCGGACAGCGGCTTGATGAACGCGTGAATGAAACCGAGGACGATACACCACCTCGGACAGAAGGGCAATTTAATTTTAGCAGTTAAGGGGGGAGATTGCAAGTGTAAAGGGATCTATCCCCGCCCGCGTAATTTCGATAGAATTGGAAGGCCGACAAAGGAGGACAAATGAAAGCAGTTATCTTGTGCGCAGGGGAAGGGACGCGGATGCGCCCTCTCACCTACTCCCTTCCCAAGCACCTCATCCCGATCGCCAACCGACCGGTGATCGAGCACATCCTGGAGACGCTCAAGCAGGCGGGGATCACCGACGTCGGAATCGTGGTCGGTCCGAACACCCAGACGAGCTTCCAGAACGCCCTCAAGGACGGCTCCTCCCTCGCAGTCCGCATCACCTACATCGTGCAGGAGAACCCGCGCGGCCTTGCCCACGCGGTTTCGTGCGCACAGGGGTTCATCGGAGAGGACCCTTTCCTCCTCTACCTCGGGGACAACCTCCTCGAGGAGGGGGTGAGGGGATTGGTGGAGAAGTTCGAGCGCTCCGGGGCGGACGCGGTGATCACCCTCTACCCCGTCTCCGAGCCCTCCCACTTCGGGGTCGCCCAGGTGGAAGAGGGCAGGATCGTTAAGCTCGTGGAGAAACCCGCCCGTCCGGTGAGCAACCTGGCGATCGTCGGGGCATACGCGTTCACCCCGACGATCTTCGCGGCGATCTCCCGCATCCGTCCCTCAACCCGGGGCGAATTGGAGATCACGGACGCGATCCAACGGCTCGTGGACGACGGCCGGCTGGTCCTCCCCTATCAGATCTCCGGCTGGTGGCGGGACGTGGGCCGCCCGTCCGAGCTCCTCCAGGCGAACGCCCAGCTCCTCGAGGGAATCTCCACGCGGGTCGAGGGGGTGATCTCCCGCGACTGCGCGGTCGACGGCGAGGTGGTGCTGGGGAAGCATTCACGGATCAGGAACTGCACCCTGATCGGGCCTGTGATGATCGGTGAGGGGGCGAGCTGCCTCGACTCGAAGCTCGGCCCGAACGTGTCGATTGGGGACGAGGTGATGGTCAAGGGCGCGACGGTGAGTGAGAGCATCATCCTCACCGGAGCGGAGGTGGAGGGGGTGGCCATCTCGCGCTCCCTCATCGGCCGGGGGACGATCGTCAAGAAATCGCGTGCCAAAGAGGTGCACAGCCTTCTGCTCGGGGATCACTGTCGCGTCGAGCTCGGAGACGATTGAACCCTTCCCCCTCCCACCGGAACTTACTTACAAACAGAAAAGAGGGGGAGAGACGATGCGGACCTCAGGCAGAGTCATCGAGGATATATCACTCTTGCGTTATCGGCGGCTGATCGAGGAGGGGGTGCGTGGAGCGCCCCTGTGGGAGAGCCTGCGGAAAGCCAGAGCGGCCAGGAAGAGATACCCTGTATCACTTCGAAGCCTGCGTGAAAAGTACTACACCCGTGGTTAAGGAGGGAAGGTGGGGGATGCGGCCCATCTCTTGGAGCAGGCAGCGAAGGGGGATGAAGGGGCGTTCGCCCGGCTCTACGACCGGTTCGCCGATCGAGTCTTCCGCTACGCCCTCACCCTCCTGCGCAACCGTCATCTCGCCGAGGAGGTGACCCAGGAGACGATGCTCGCCGTGTGGAAGGGGGCGGGAAGCTACTCCGGCCGGTCGAAGGTGTCGACCTGGATATTCGGGATCGCGCGCAACCAGGCGCACCGGCTCCTGGAGAGGGAGGCGCGGGCGCACCGCCGCGTCGAGGAGCCGCTCTTCCTCCCCGATCCGGCTGAGGCCGTCGGAAAGGAAGAGGCCGTATCAAACGCGCTCTCGACCCTCCCTGCGTCCCAACGAGAGGTCGTCTTCCTCACCTTCTACGAGGGGCTCTCCTACCCCGAGATCGCCTCGGTACTGGGCGTCCCGGAGGGGACGGTGAAGTCGCGGATGTTCCACGCGCGCAGGAAGCTTGCGGAGGCGCTCCGATGATCGACTGCAGAGAAGCGCGGGAGTTGATCCCCTGGTACGTGAACGGGACCCTGTCCGCCGGAGAGGCGCGGGAGTTGGCGGTCCATCTGGCGGGCTGTCCCGCGTGTCGGACCGAGCTCGCCGACGCGATCCGCCTATCCATCGAGGTGAAGACCGCGGTATCCCGCCTTCCCGGCGCGCCGGAAAGGATCAGGGAGAAGGTCCTCCCGCAAAGTGAAGTCCCAGTGGCGCGGCTCGATCTCGGATCGTTCTTCCTCGGGCTCTCGCTCGGACTGTCGGTCAAGGGGAACAAGATCCCGGTACAAGGGAACCTGTGCCTTCTCGGCCGCAGATTAAAGCTATTCGAAACCAAAGGAGGTAGACATGGAAGATCGTAGTGATGTGGAAGAGTTGAAGGAGGTCCTCGACGTCGTATCGGAGAAGGTTCCTGATCTCCTGCGCGGACTGCGCGACATCATGTACTCGCGGGAGTCGGCGGAGAGCATGGCCGACGCGGTGGCGACCTTCTACAAGAAGCTCGTCGAG
>JAJRTG010000150.1 GCA_024278395.1 Fidelibacterota bacterium
AACGTACACGGTGCCATCCGGAAAGTTTCGGCCCCCCTTAGTGTAGGGAAGAGCGCGAAGAAGTGAAGTAGGGGGCGAAGATATCCCCGAGCCCGCAGCCGCACGCATCCGCGAAGCGGGAGAGGAGGTCCGCCCGATGGGCGATGCGACCGGAGAGGTCATGGTAGTACTCGGAAAGAGCGGAGAAGAAGGCGTCGTCGCCGATCCTTCTCCTTATCCCGTCGAGCAGCATAGCTCCACCGTAGTAGACGAACGCGCTGTAGACGGAGGAGTCGGGAAAGAGATACACCGGGGAGATTACGGAGAGATCGGGATGCTTCGCGAGGGCGCGGCGGTAGCGCTCCCGCCAGGTCGCGAGGAACGAATCGGCCGATTCTCTCCCCCACTCCTGTTCGATGAACACCAACGACGTGTAGGTGGCGAGCCCCTCGTCGAGCCACGGCTCCTTCGTCACGTCGTTCCCCACCGCGGCGTACCACCACTGGTGCGCCACCTCGTGGGCGATGATGATCGTGAAGAACTGGTCGTAGGGGTTCTCGCAATAGGCCTCGCCGATGAGGATCAGCCCGGGATACTCCACCCCGGCGGCGCGGGAGAGCGGGACCTCGACGAGGTCGAGCTCCCTACCGCGGTACCCCCCGAACAGCCCCCCGTAGAGGGAGAGGGCCCGCCGAGCGAGCGACGAGGAAATCTCGGCGGCCTGCGCGTGCTCGGGGAGGAAGCTCGTGCGGACGGTGAGCCCGTCCTTCTGTTCTTCCCGGATCTTGTACCCCCGCACAACCACGATCATGAAATCGCGCATCTCCTCGCCGACGAACGAGCTGCGCCGCTCGGCGCCCAGGGACTCCTCTTCAACCCGAAACCCGGAGGTGATGATGGAAAGGTCGGCCGCTGCGGTTACGGTCACCGAGTAATCGGCGGCGTCGCTCGTCACCGCATCCCCGATCGGGCTGACCGGATCCAGATCCCATCCCGTTTCTTCATCATAGGGGGCGAGGATGGGATAGCACTCCGCCATGGTCATGGCCGAGGACGAGGCCGCGTAGATTCCGTAGTCGTCCGTCCCGTTCGGGCGCCGGCGCCAGTCGGTCAGGCGGCCATGAAACGAGAGGCCGACCGCGATATCCCCGCCTGGGGGAAGGGGCGCGGGGAGGGGGACAAGGAGAACCGTCTCATCCTCGAACTCCCGCGGAGTGACCGGGGTCTCCCCCACCCACACCGCTTCGACCGTGAGGGTGCCGTCTCCGTAGACGGCGCGGGCGTTCGGATAGAGGCGGAAGAAGAGCTCGTACAGGGTGGTGGAGGTGGTGTTCGTGTAGGTGACCGCCTCCGTCCCGGTGAACGTGCCCTGGGAGAAATCGACGCGCAGGTCGATCGTGTACCGCGGTGATCCAGCGCCGCCCCAGGCCGGGACGGCGAATACGAACACGACACAGAGCGCGAGGAGCGCCTTCTTCGGGGTCAACTTCCCTGGTTAGCCGCAGCCGCAGTCGCCGCTGGGAGGGGGTACCGGCTTCCCCGGGTCCCGGACGGTGAACGTCAGGCTCGTGCTCGCCTGCGCCCCGCGGCTGTCGGTGACGGTGAGCACGACGGTGTACTCCCCGGCCTGGGAGAAGATGTGCCGGACGCTCCCCCGCTCCGCAGTCCCGCCGTCGCCGAAGTCCCAGCTGTAGAAGAGGATCTCACCGTCGGGATCGTAGGAGGTCACCCCGAGGAAGACCACCTCCCGTCCGGTCACCCCGATGGCGGGGACGAACCGGATCCGGGCGACGGGCGGGATGTTCTCCGGGAGCACAACCTCCTCGTCGAACCGGACGTAGCGGGAGTCAAACCAGAGCTTACCGGCGGGATCGGTGTAGCTCGGGATCGTCCCGAGGAACGCCTGGCTCTTCCCCGGAGCGGGGGAGGACTCCACCGGCACCCACGCCGTCCGTCCGGCGAGCGGGATGCCGACCAGCACCCATGTGTGCGTCCCATCAGGCCAGCCCGCCGCTGAGACGAGCCGCGTCTCATAGCCGAATCGGGCGAGCGTCCCGGCGGTGTACTCCGCGAAGTCGAGGCTGCTCCACTCGGTCGGGCTGAAGTAGCGCCCCGATCCGAGATTGTAATCGGAGAGGAGCTTTTCCAGCTTGTCGATCGCGGGAAGGAGCGAGGCGAGTTCCTGCGCGTAGTACCCCGTATCGTTCGGGGGGAGGACCGCCTGCGCCCAGCCCGCCGCTGGGACGAGCAGGAGCGTGAGCCCGATCGCGAAAGTCAGCAAGTATCTACCCATCATGTCACCTCCGAATTCAGTATACAAGATCGCAAACGGAAAGGGAATCCCCTTCACTCCCGGTTTGGCTCCAGGGGCTGTGGAATCTCACCCGCCTTGGACAGGGCGAACTTGGAGATCAGGGGGCCGATCAGCTCGTGGATGATCGTCGCCCCGATGATGACGCTGACCAGGATGTCGCTCATCACGGACGGGCCGGTCGCCTGCCGGGCGAGGAGCGCAAGGCCGATCACTATCCCCCCTTGCGGGATCAGGCCGAACCCGGTGTAACGGCGCACCGTGACCGGAGTGCGTGCCAGTCTGGCGCCGGTGTAGGCGCCGGTGAGCTTGCCCACCGCCCGGAAGGCGACGAACAGCGCCACCAGATGGAAGAACCGAAAAAGGATATCGAAATCGAGGTACATCCCGCTTATCGTGAAGAAGAGGACGAAGACGAGCGGCTCGATGTAATCCTCGAGAAGCCTGAAGATGCGGTCGCGCTCTCGCCCGAAGTTGACCACGGTTATCCCCACCGTCATCGTCGTCAGGAGCTCATCGACGTCGAGGAAGCTCGCCAGTCCGTAGCTGAGGGTGAGGATCCCCAACACGAGGACGATGGAGAATCCCTCCGGGAGGCGGCGGAGGGCGCGAGAGAGAAGGTGGAAGACAACGCCGGCGCCGATCCCGACGAGGATCGCACCGCCGATGTCGAGCAGCGGCTCGAGCACCGATGAGGCGTGCAGGGCCGAATGCGTCGTCAGAGCGGTCACGATGATCCCGGCTATGCTGAAGCTGATGATCCCGAACGCGTCGTCCAGGGCCGCCACCCCCATGATGCTGAACGAAACCGGTCCCCGCGCCTTGTACTGGTGGATCACGGCCAATGTGGCGGATGGATCGGTGGGGGAACCGAGGGCTCCGAGCAAGAGGGCGATGGGAAGGTAGGCGACGATGAAGCTCTCCCCGGGAAGCTGCACCAGGAGCGGCAGGGTGACGGCGGTCCCCACGGCCACCGCCAATGCGGCGAAACCGGCCTCGCCCAGGGCGATGTAGACGATCCCCTTCCCCAGCTCCCGCAGCGGGGCGAGGGCGAGCGTCCCGCCGACCTCGAACGTGAGGATGCAGAGGGCGACGTTGATGATCGGATCGACCCCGCTCATGAAGGAGAGGGGCACGAAGTGGAAGACCCGCGGATTGAGGAGGACCCCGGCGATGATGTATCCGGTGACCCGGGGGAGGTTGAGCTTCTCCGCCAGCTCGCCGAGCGCGAACCCAGCACCGATAATGATCCCGATCAGAAGAAGTGTATTCATCGCTCAACCGCCAGTATAGCCCAATCGACCCCGTCCGCTAAACCGCACCCGCAGCCCGGGATAGATACCCGCATGCCCGTGAAATGACGGGCAGGAGTTCCCCGTCGGCGTGGATCTCGAGCACCGCGGGCCCGCGGTACCCGACGTCCTCAATCGCCCTCAGCGCTTCGCCCCAGTCGATCGCCCCCTCCCCGGGGGGCAGGTGATCGTCCCGGTCCTCGCGGTTGTCGTGCAGGTGCAGGTGCACGAGCTGGCCCCGGTAGCGCTCGAGGTAGTTGCGGATCGGCTGTCGGCCGGCGTCCTGGGAGATCTGGGCGTGCCCGAGATCGATGCAGATCCCGACGTTCGTCTTCTCCGGATCGTCCCCGATCGCATCGATGATGAAATCGAGCGCCCACATGGAATCGCGCCCGTTCTCCAGTGCGAGGACCACCCCGGCCGCCCGCGCCCCCGCGGCGATCCGGCGGATCGCGGGCAGGTCGGGACGCGAAGAAGGAGAGACTAGCCCGAGGCTCTCCTTGTGCAGGACGAGCGTCCGCGCCGAGACGGCCTGGGCAAGGGCGATCTCCTCCTCCAGTCCCTTTGGATCCCAGCTCCAGTGCTCGGGAGAGGCGTGCAGGGAGACGAACGGGGCCGGAGCGCAGGCCTCCTTGACGAGCTCGATCTCATCTCGGGATATCCCGGCGTCCCCCTCTCCGCGGTTTCCCCACAGCTCCACCCCGAGGCCCAGGGAGACGATCCCGCGGGCGGCGTCGAGGACTGAAACCCGGTCCGCGGACCTGCGCCCATAGAAGAACCCCTCGACGCTCGCGCCGAGGGGGAAGGCCAGTTTCGCCGTCAGCCTGAGATCACCTCACTCTTCTCGGAGAACCTGACCCCCATCGTCTCAAGCTCCTGGAGGACCGGCACGTAGATCTCCGGAACGACCGGAATCTGCACCCCGGTGAGGGTGATCGCGCCGGTCAGGATGAGCTTCGCCCCGATCGCCGCCGGGAGCCCGACCAACCGCGACATCGATGAATCCCCGTTCGGGCTCCCGTAGTCGACGAGGGTTGCGGTTATCCACTCCCTGCGGTCGGGATACTGAGCGATGAACTCGTGCTGCATCACCAGCATGTCCCGCTCGCCCGGCGCGTACCGCATCCGGGGGAGCATCGCTCCGGCGAGGACGTCGAGCGGGCTCCGCGCCTCGGAGGGGATGGGTTCGTCGCTGAACAGCCCGAGCCATTCGAGCTTTTCAATGACCGGCGAGTCGGCCGGGATCCCGAGAAACCCGGCCACGTCCGCCGGGGTCGCGGGGCCGGCCTTCCCGATCAACCGCCCCATGAATCCGGCGTACGTCAGCCCGGATAGGTCTGTCTCCGCTTCGTCCAGCAGCCCCAGCTCGGCGATGTTCCGCATCGTCTCGCACCAGCCGGGATAGCGCAGGGTGCCGCGGAACATCCCCTCCACCCCGTGGATTCCGTAGGTGTCGATGTAGGGAAGGCAATCGCGGTTGGGATAGCCCTCCAGCGTCCCGAACCCCTCG
>JAJRTG010000151.1 GCA_024278395.1 Fidelibacterota bacterium
CGGGACAGGTACGCCTCCCGCACCGCGCGGGACAGGTCGGACAACCGTAGATCGAGCATTTGCTCCGCTGTCTCCAATCTGCGGGCGGGGATGCGGAATATATACGCCCTGGTGGTGTTCTCGAGCAGGCGTTCCCCCCGCTCGAGCCGGGCGCGGATGTTCCTTACGGCGCGGGAGACCATGGATTCGAGGGAGGAGACTATCTCAGCCCTGTCCGGGACGGCGAGCTCGGCGGCCGCCGACGGGGTGGGGGCGCGTCGGTCGGCGACGAAGTCGATGATCGTGAAGTCGATCTCGTGTCCCACGGCGGAGATGACCGGGATCCCGCACGCGAAGACCGCCCGCGCCACCCGTTCGTCGTTGAACGGGGCGAGGTCCTCGAGGGATCCCCCACCGCGGCTTATGATGAGAAGGTCGAGCTTCTCCATCGTTTCGCTGAACACCTGCGCCCGGGCGATCCCGGCGATGATCTCGTCCGGGGCCTGGACCCCCTGCACCTGGCTGGGGAAGAGGTACACGGTGGAGAGGGGCCAGCGGCGGGAGATGACCGAGATTATGTCCCGGATCGCCGCTCCGGTCGGCGATGTCACCACCCCGATCCGCTCAGGGAAGCGGGGTATCGGCTTCTTGTGCTCCTGAGCAAATAGTCCCTCGGCGGCGAGCTTCCGCTTCAGCCGCTCGAACGCCGCCTGAAGGGTCCCCAGCCCGGCCGGTTGGATGATTGAGACGACGAACTGGTATCTCCCGCGCGGCTCGTAGATCGTGAGCCTGCCGAAGGCGATCACCTCCATCCCGTCCTCGAGAGGTGAGGCCGGGATGAGATCGGCGCGGCCGCGGAACCTGACGGCCGAGATCTCCGATGACTCGTCCTTGATCGTGAAGTAGAGGTGTCCGGCGGCGGACCTCCGCAGGTTCGAGACCTCCCCCTTGAGCCAGACCGCCCCGATCCCTTCCTCCAGAAGGCGTTTAGCCTCTCGGTTCAACTCCGAAACCCTGTATACCCGCTCGTCCATCTCCATCGGTTGAGTGTACCCGGCTTCATCCGGAAAATGAAGGATGTCTTGCAAGCTGAAGTCCTCTTTGCTATAGTCTTGCGCATGCATGAGGGTGGTAAGGCCCGATTCCCCTCCGAGTTCCGGCTGAAGAGAAGGACCGACTTCAAGCGGGTGTATGAGAGCGGGACAAAACGGGTGGGAAGGTATTTTACGATTTTCATCCTTCCCACCGGGAAAGAGGGAAGGATCGGGATAGTGGTCTCCCGCAGGTTCGGAAAGGCGGTGGAGCGCAACCGGATAAAGAGGCTTATACGTGAAGCGTATCGCCTGAATCGTGTAAAATTCGCGGGTATGGACATAGTGGTCATACCCCGGGAGAGCTGCAGGGGGAAGGACGGTAGAGCGATCGAGCGCGCGCTCCTTTCCGAGATGGAGACGGCGACGGAGGTGAGGAATGGAAAAAGAAGCGATATATCTGACTAAGCACGGCTACGAGCTGATGCAGAAGGAGCTCGAGCACGCGAAGAAGATCCTGTATGAAGAGATCCCGGAGAAGCTGAAGGCGTCGAAGATCAGCGGTGGGGACCTGCGGGAGAACAAGGAGTACATGTACCTGCAGAGCGAGCAGCAGTACTACGAGCGCGAGGTGCGGCGCCTCACCTCGATCCTCGAGGCGGCGCAGATCATCCCCGAGGAGGAGATCGCCGCGGACGAGATCGGGATCGGCTCGAGCTTCATCCTCCAGGACATGGAGATCATGGAGAGCGGAAACTTCACCCTGGTCAGCCCGGCCGAGGTGGACCTCGAGAACGGGAAGATCTCGATCGCCTCTCCGGTGGGGAAGGCCCTCATCGGGAAGCACGAGGGCGACGAGGTGAAGGTCGAGCTCCCGTGGGGGACGACCCACTTCCGCGTGATCGCGATCAACAAGAACAGATAAGACATGGAAGAGCCTCTGCTCCAGGCACGTCTGGAAAAGCTCGCCCGGCTGCGCGCGGAGGGGATCGATCCCTACCCCCCGCGGGCGCCGCGTGTCGAGCCGATCGGGTATGTCATCTCCTGCTACTCCGGACTCGAACCGGAGGAGAGAAGCGGTGAGCGTGCCTCGATCGCTGGGCGGATCATGGCCATCCGCAGGATGGGGAAGGCGAGCTTCTTCGACCTGCGCGACGGTACCGGTAAGATCCAGCTTCACGCCGCTTCCGACGTCCTCGGGGAGGAGGAGTACAAGCGACTACGGAGCTGCGACATCGGGGACTTTATCTCGGTCACGGGTGAGGTCTTCCGTACCAAGCGTGGGGAGCTCACGGTCGAGCTTGAGGGATGGAAGTTCCTCTCTAAGGCGCTCCGGCCGCTCCCCGAGAAGTGGCATGGCCTGAAGGACGTCGAGCTTCGCTACCGCCATCGCTCCCTCGATTTAATCGCCAACGCCGAGGTGCGGGAGAAGTTCGTGCGCCGCTCACGGATGATCGCGGCAATACGCCGGTTCCTCGACCGGCGCGGCTTCCTCGAGGTGGAGACCCCGATCATGCAGCCGATCGCCGGCGGGGCGACAGCGCGGCCGTTCGTCACCCACCATAACGCCCTCGACATCGACCTCTACCTGCGCGTCGCTCCGGAGCTCTACCTGAAGCGGCTCATCATCGGAGGGCTGGAGCAGGTGTACGAGCTTGGGAAGAACTTCCGGAACGAGGGAATCTCCACCGAGCACAACCCGGAGTTCACCACCCTCGAGATCTACGAGGCCTACTCCGACTACGAGGGGATGATGACCCTGGCTGAGGAGCTGATCTCGGAGAGCGCCCGTGAGGTGCTTGGCGAGACCAAGATCACCTATCAAGGGGAGACGATCGACCTGGCACCGCCGTGGCGGCGCGTCGGACTCCTGGATGCGGTGGAGGCGGCGACCGGGATCACGGCTTCCGGCAAGTCGGCTGCGGAGATCCTCTCCCAGGCGAGAAAGAAGGGGATCGCCCTTCCGGAGGATCTGTCCAGAGGAAAGCTGATCGAGAAGCTGTTCGAGGACTTCGTCGAGCCGACCCTGATCCAGCCGACGATCGTCCGGGACTACCCGATCGAGATCTCCCCCCTCGCCAAGCGGAAGCCGGGGGACGATGATCTTGTCGAGCGGTTCGAGCTCTTCATCGGTGGGATGGAGGTGGCGAACGCGTTCACCGAGTTGAACGATCCGCTCGATCAGCGCGCCCGGTTCGAGGCGCAGGAGCGGCTGCGGGAGAGCGGGGATGAGGAGGCACAGCGAATCGATGAGGACTTCCTGTTCGCCCTGGAGCACGGGATGCCCCCGACCGGCGGGATCGGATTCGGGATCGACAGATTGGCGATGCTCCTCACCGACTCGCCCTCGATCCGCGAGGTGATCCTCTTTCCCACCCTCAAGGGGAAGAAGGAAGGGAGATGAGCGCTGCACTGAGCCGGGTCTTACGACGGATCGACCTTCTGATCGAGGAGCTCTTCCTCTGGGACTCCGAGACCCTGCAGGCGATCAGCGAGCACCCGCTTTTGAAGAAGTTCGCGCGGGTATTCCTAATCGCCACCTATCTCGGAGACGGCTACCTGTGGGGAGGGCTCGCCCTCGGGTTGATCCTGTTCGGCCGGCCGGTTGACCGGACCTACGTTCTCATCGGGATGGCCGTCTCGATCGTCAACATCGCGGTCTTCCGCATGTTTAAGCTAGTCTTCGCCCGCGAGCGGCCGGTCTTCGTCACGACCTCCCTCCGTTCCCGGATGATCGACTCCTACTCCTTCCCTTCCGGACACTCCACCGTGTCGTTCGGGATCGCTTGGGTGATCACTTCGTTTTACCTTTCCCTTCCGATCCAGCTCGCCGCCTACTTTGTTGCGATCACAATAGGGCTCTCCCGCATCTACCTGAAGGAGCACTACCCCCTCGACGTCATCTGCGGGGCGATCCTCGGGTCATTTGTGGCCGCATACCTAGTTCCCATCTTCTCTAAGCTCTTTCTTTGAATTTTCCCCTCAATTTCCGGTAAAATATAGTGCGGTGCGTTCCGTCGACGCACGCGCAAGGGGGAACAATGAATCGATTCTTTTCCAAACGTGCCGCCGGCGCGAAGCGCTCGGCGATCCGGGAACTCCTAAAACTCACGGAAAAGCCGGAGATCATCTCCTTCGCTGGCGGTCTCCCTGATCCGGAGACGTTTCCACGCGAGGAACTGGCACAGATCGCCGCTGATGAACTCCGCAACCACTACGAGAACGTACTTCAGTACGGGGCGAGCGAGGGAAGCCTCACCCTGCGCAAGGCGGTGTCGCGATGGTTCAAGACGCATGGGCTTGAGGTGAGCGTGGACGAGATGCTCGTCACCACCGCCTCCCAGCAGGGATTGGACCTGATCGGAAAGGCGCTCGTCGATCCGGGGGACGTGGTGTTCTGCGGGCTCCCCACCTACCTCGGGGCGATCCAGGCGTTCCGCCTGTTCCAGGCCGACCTTGTCGGAGTACCCTTGGAAGAGGACGGGATGGACCTGAATGTGTTGGAAAAGAAGATAGCACAAGCGAAGGCCGATGGAAAGAGGATTAAAGGCGTGTACGTGATTCCCGATTTTCAGAACCCGACCGGGATCACTATGTCGCGCGAGAAGCGGATCCGCCTCCTGGAGATCGCCCGCCGTGAGGATTTCCTCATCTTCGAGGACGACCCGTACGGCCAGCTCCGCTTCGCCGGGGAGCGGATCCCCTCCATCCGCAGCATGGACACCGACGGGCGGGTGATCCTCCTGTTCACCCTGTCCAAGGTCCTCTCCGCCGGACTGCGGTTGGCCATCCTCATCGCCGACACCCGGTTTATGGACGTCTTCGTGCGGATGAAGCAGGCGTCGGATCTGTGCACATCAAAGCTCACCCAACACCTGGCCGCCCGCTTCTTCCTCGACTATGACATGGAGGCGCACCTCGACCTCCTGCGCCGCCGCTACCGCGCCAAGCGCGACGCGATGCTCGCCGCCCTCTCCCGCTACATGCCGGAGGATGAGGGGATTACCTGGACCCGTCCCGACGGTGGGCTCTTCCTGTGGGTCAGGCTCCCAGAGGGGATCGACACAGAGGAGATGTTCCCGCGGGCGCTTGAGAAGAAGGTCGCTTACGTGATCGGGAGCGCGTTCTACGTCGATGGGAGCGGACGCAACGAGATGAGGCTCTGTTACTCCGTGGTGACCGAAGAGAAGATTGAGGAGGGGATAAAGCGGCTCTCCGAGGTCGTGCGCGAGGAGCTCGCACGCAGCAGGATCGGAGGGTTCGTCGGGTAATAGGCGCTGTGCACTGAATGGATCATGCCGCCAGCGGTCCTCCCGCTGGCGGCCTTTTCCTTCCCGCGAACGCTCCCTACCGGTTCGATCCGGAGGGGATCCCCATCATCGGTGAAAGGGACGTCTTTGGTGTGCGCAGCGGCTCTGTGTGAGAGCTTGTTCACTGCTTCAGCACCTCATGGATCCGGACGATGAAGTTTCGCATCAGGCGGACCGTGTTCTCGAAGTCGTTCAGCCGCATCGTCGAGGTCGGCGAGTGGATGAACCGGCACGGGACGGAGACGACCCCGGAGAGGATTCCGGCGCGGGTCAGGTGGATCGCGCCGGCATCGGTCCCCCCGTAGGTGGGGAGCTTGTACTGGTAGGGGATCGCCGCGTCGTCCGCTACCTGCTCCAGCGCGGTCACGATCCGGCGGGAGACGATTATCGAGCGATCGGCGACCGTGATCGCCGGGCCGCGGCCGAGTCGCACCGGTTGGGACTCCTCCGGGACCCCGGGCATATCCGCCCCGATCGTCCCTTCGAGCGCGATAGCCAGGTCCGGGTCGATCTGGTACGCAGCGGTGCGCGCGCCGCGCAGCCCGACCTCCTCCCCGATCACGAACGCCAGGACCAGATCGAC
Organism: Fidelibacterota bacterium; assembly: GCA_024278395.1. Lineage (GTDB taxonomy): Bacteria > Bipolaricaulota > Bipolaricaulia > UBA7950 > UBA9294 > S016-54. The sequence goes on from JAJRTG010000151.1 coordinate 5,904, forward strand.
GTCCAGATCATCGTCTGCAAGCCGGCGGGCGGTCTCGATCATCACCGCGCAGCCGACGCGGTCGTCGAACGCCTTCCCGGTGACATAGCCGTCCTGGATGTTCATGAACGGATAGTGGATCGTGAGTGGATCGCCGATCTTGATCCTCATCTCAACGACCTCTTCCCGCGAGGCCGCTCCGACGTCGATGAACATCTTATCAAGCGGGATCGGCTTCTTGCGCTCCTCCTCCGTCAGTATGTGGGGCGGAGCGGAACCGATCACCCCGTAGCGCTTCTCTCCGGCCCGGGTCATGATCTCCACCCGATGGCCCGGGATTATCCGGGAGTCCCATCCCCCGATCGGGGCGAACCGCAGGTACCCCTTCTCATCGATCCACTTCACCATGAACCCGACCTCGTCCATGTGTGCGTCGAGCATCACGGTGAAGTTCCCTTTTCCCTTTCGAATGGCGAAGAGGTTTCCCAGGGTGTCCACCCGCAGCGAGTCGACGTATGGGGAGATGATGGTCTTTATCTCCTCCCGCACCTCCTCCTCGAACCCGGAGACCCCGAACGCGTCGGAGAGCCTCTTTAAGGAATCGATCCACTCCATACCTTCCTCCTTTGTGGGTAGGAGAGTATAACCAATTTGCGCGTTGACGGAAACGACGTGACAGGTAAAATTAAAATCCTTATCCTATCGGAAAAAGCGGACTCTCAAGGGAGGAGATATGTACGATTTAGTGATAATCGGGGGTGGCCCAGCGGCGCTGACTGCGGCGATCTACGCCGCCAGGAAGATGTTGAACGCGATCCTCGTGACGAAGGACCAGGGAGGACAGCTCCTGTTGACGCGGGAGATCGAGAACTGGCCCGGCACCGTCAGCATAGGCGGCTACGAGCTCGTGCAGGCGTTCGTCAAGCATGTGGAGCGCTACTCCATGGAGCAGCGGGTGGGACGTCCGGTGACGGCGGTTCGAAGGGACGGAGAGAACTTCCTCGTGGAAGTGGAGGGCGGGGAGACGATTTCGTCCAAGGCGGTACTCATCGCCACCGGAGGGAGGAGCCGGCCGCTGAACGTGCCGGGGGAGAAGGAGTTCACCGGCCGCGGGGTCTCCTACTGCGCCACCTGCGACGCGCCGTTGTTTTCAGGGAAGCCGGTCGCGGTGATCGGGGGCGGAAACTCGGCGTTCGAGGCGGTGATCGACCTCCTCCCCCTCGCCACCGAGATCCACGTCGTGGACGTCGCCGATCACTGGTTCGCCGACCCGATCCTGCAGGGGCAGGTCCTCGGGGTCGACAAGGTACATACCTATCAGCAGCACAAGGTTGTGGAGGTGCGGGGGGATAAGTTCGTAACCGGTCTGGTGGTCGAGGACATGAAGACCGGGGAGCGGAAGGAGCTGCGGGTCGACGGGGTGTTCATCGAGATCGGCCTGATCCCGAATTCGGATTTCCTCAAGGGGTTCCTTGAGATCAACGGTCGCGGCGAGGTTGTGGTCGACGAGGAGATGCGCACCTCGGTACCCGGGGTGTTCGCCGCCGGCGACGTGATCAACCGGACGGACAAGCAGGTCGTCATCTCCGCCGGTCAAGGGGCGAAGGCGGCCTTGTCCGCCTACCGCTACCTCGTCGAAGGAAACCGGCTCGAGGACCGAGGGGTGATTGCCCCGCCGCCTGAGGGGAAGGAGAAACCGAGCCTGTTCATCCCGCCCCGGGATGACTGAGCGCTTCTCCCGGCTGCCTGCGAAGGGCGGCCGGTTTTTTATTACAGGAACCTGCCGGCGAACAGCGCGAACAGCCCGAGCCCCCAGCAGTAATAGGCGAAATACCCCAGGCGTCCGTTCTGCAGAAGGCGCAACAGCCAGCGGAGCGCGATGACCCCGGTTATCAGCGCCAGCAGGCTGCCCAGCAGATAGGGGCCGAGGAGGGAGAAGTCGATCGGTTGCCGGTGTATCTTCAGCAGCTCTATGAGCATCGCTCCGATGATCGCCGGGATTGCGAGAAGGAAGGAGAACTCGGCCGCCAGCTCCTGCCGCAGCCCGAGGAGGAGGCCTCCCCCGATGGTGAACCCGCTGCGGGATATCCCGGGGAAGATCGCGAGCCCCTGCATCGTTCCGATGAGGAGTGCGTCCCGAGCCCGCATCTCCTCCAATTCCCGGTTGTTTACGGCATGACGACCGGCGAAGAAGAGGAGCGTTCCGGTGATCAAGAGGCTTATCCCAACCGCTAGCGCGGAGGTGAACGCCCGCTCGATCTGGCGCTGCAGGAGCAATCCGATGAGAGCGGTGGGAACCGTCCCGATCAGGAGCAGCCCCCAGAGGCGCATCCCGGCAGAGCGCTCTTCCTGCGATATCCTGATGGTGAAGATATAGCTCAACGGGGCGCGCACCAGTTGGAACACGCGGGACCGGAATACCCACAGGACCGCGAGCAGGGTGGCGAAGTGCACCGATGCGTCGAGCAGCAACAGCTTCTCCGATCCCAGTTGCGGTTGCCGCCAGAAGACCTGAAGCAGGACGAGATGGCCGGAACTGCTGATCGGGAGGAACTCCGTCAATCCCTGTACGATCCCCAATACGACGACAAAGAGCCACATGCCAGCTAGCATAGCCCCGTCCGGGCCGGACTGCAACCGTTTTGGTTGCGCGCGGCGTCCGGTCCGGGCTATTCTGCATGCATCGAATGGGTGGATCTGTGTTACGGAAAGAGGAAAGATGCAATATATCGTTTCGATCATCGTCGAGATTGTGGACAAGATGGGGTATCTCGGCATCGTCGCCGCGATGTTCCTCGAGAGCTCGTTCTTCCCGTTCCCGAGCGAGCTGGTCCTCCCTCCGGCCGGATACCTCGCGAGCCAGGGGAAGATGGAGCTGGGGGCCGTCGTCATCCTCGGGACCCTGGGCTCGATCCTCGGGGCGCTTTTCAACTACTGGATCTCGCTTGCCTTTGGCCGACCGCTCATCCTGCGCCTGGGGCACTACTTCGGCCTCACCGAGAGGGCCTATGCCCGGGCGGAGGGGTTCTTCCGTCGCCACGGCGAGATCTCAACGTTCGTCGGGCGGCTCATCCCGGGTATTCGCCAGTACATCTCGCTTCCCGCCGGGCTGGCGCGCATGTCGATCTCCAAGTTCATCCTGTTCACCGGGCTCGGCGCCGGGATCTGGGCGAGCGTCCTCTCCCTCCTTGGCTACTTCATCGGCAACAACCAGGCCC
>JAJRTG010000152.1 GCA_024278395.1 Fidelibacterota bacterium
CGTCTCACGCACTTTGCGCATCTCCCGCGCCTCCTCCGGGAGGGGTGCCCGGACGTGCAGCCACTCCGGCCGGGTGCTCATTCCACCCCCTTCCAGTACGGGCCTGGGTCCTCCTCCACGAGCCGCCATTCGAACAGCGGCTCCATCCGGGCAAGGAGCGACCGCGCGATCTCCTCGAGCGGATAGACCTCCCCGGTCAGCTCGTCGAGGGATGTGACCTCGATCGGGAGGCCGCACGGGTTGATCATCCCGAAGTGGGCCCGGTTCACCGCCACGTTGAACGCCAGGCCGTGCCGCGTCACCCAGTGCTTCACGTACACCCCGACTGAGGCGATCTTCCGTACCCCGACCCACACCCCGGGAAAGCCGGGGCGGCGTCCGCCCTTGATCCCGAACTCGGCGAGGAGGTCGATCACCCCCTGCTCGAGGTTGCGGATGTAGCGGCGCAGGTCGCGCCCCTGGTCCCGCAGGTCGATGATCGGGTAGACGACGAGCTGTCCCGGCCCGTGGTACGTGATGTCACCCCCGCGCTCGACCTCGTACACCGTTATCCCCTCCTGCTCCAGGACCTCAGGAGGGACGAGGATGTTCGCCACCGAGCCGGCCCGCCCGATGGTGAGCACCGGATCGTGCTCCACCGTGATCACGGTGTCCCTGATCTTCCCGGCCGCGCGCAGGTCGTGCAGCTGCCGCTGCAGCAGGTAGACCGATGCGTAGTCGGCCCGCCCGAGGGGAAGATGGGTGACGATGCGCGTCTCAGTCGATCTCAGCCAGGAGCTCATCCCTTCTCGCCCTATCCCCCTGTTTCTTTACGATCCTGACGAGCCTCCCGCTCTGCGGCGCCTCGACCACGAACGTCGTCTTCTCGGTCTCCACCTCGAGCAGGTCATCGCCTTCCTCGATCGTATCACCTTCCTGCCGCAGCCAGGCGGTTACGGTCACCTCTTCCACCTCCCCCAGATCGGGGAGGCGAACCTCCGTCCGTTCGTCCATCGGCCCCTCCTTCCTCCGGAATACTAGCCGATCGAATGCGGCGCTTCACCTTGCTTTGTCCCGGTGCGGGCCATATATTTGAGCGCGAAGGAGGGATGATGGGATTCACCTGCGGCATGGTCGGCCTTCCCAACGCCGGGAAATCGACGATCTTCAACGCCCTGTCCGGGGCGGGTGCACGCGTCGAAGCGTATCCCTTCTGCACGATCGAGGCGAACATGGGGACGGTCCCGGTCTCGGATGAAAGGCTCGACCGGCTCGCCGCCCTCTTCCCGGAGAAAAGGAAGGTCCCCACCCATCTCGAGTTCATCGATATCGCCGGCCTCGTCCAGGGGGCGAGCGAGGGGGAGGGGATGGGGAACCAGTTCCTGTCCGAGATCCGCTCGGTGGATGCGATCCTGCACGTCGTGCGCTGCTTCGCCGATCCGAACGTGGCGCACGTCGCCGGGGACGTCGATCCGATCCGCGACATCGAGATCGTGGAGACCGAGCTCCTCCTCAAGGACCTCGAGACGATGACCCGGGTGCGGGAGCGGCTCATCCGGGAGGCGAAGGGCCCGGACCGGCGTGCCCCGGCGCGCCTGGCCGCGTGGGAGAGGTTGCTGGACGCCGTGGCGGAAGGGGTCCCGCTCCGCGATCAGGAGATCCCGCACGAGGTGGAGGATCTCGTCCGCGAGGTCTCCCCGCTCTCGGCGAAACCGCTCATCTACGTGGCCAACGTCGGTGATTCCGGGGAGAACGCCCATTCGCGCCGGGTGGCTGAATACGCGGCAAGGACGGGTAAGGAAGCCATCGTGATCCGCGGCCGGATCGAGGCGGAGATCGCGGAGGCGGCGGGGAGCGAGGAGGAGCGCCGCGCGTTCCTGACCGAGTGGGGCCTTTCCGAAAGCGGCCTCGCCCGGCTGATCCGCGCTGGCTACCGCGCTTTGGAGTTGGTCACCTTCTTCACCTTCGAGGGACCGGAGGTGCGGGCGTGGACCGTGCGGGAGGGGACGACCGCCCCCCGGGCCGGCGGGAGGATCCACTCGGACTTCGCCGAGCGGTTCGTCCTCGCCGAGGTGATGGACCTGGACGAGCTCGTCGCCGCCGGGTCGGAGCAGGCCCTGCGCGAGGCCGGCCGGATCACCCGGGCCGGACACGACTATCTCGTGCGGGACGGCGATGTAATCCACTTCATCTGCGCATGAACCCGATCGTTCTTCCCGACGACTCCCCCCGGCTCCCCGCCGCGCTGCGGGAACTCCTTGAGACGGGCGGTGTCGTGATATTTCCCACCGATACGGTGTACGGGATCGGGGGAAGCCCGTGGGACGAAGGGGCGCTCGGGCGCGTGCGGGCCATGAAGGGGCGCCCGGCGGACCAGCCGTTCACCCTTCACCTCCCGAGCGTCGCGGCGGTCGATCGATTCGCCCGGCCCGATCCGCGGGCGCGGGAGATCGTGGAGCACTTCCTTCCGGGTCCGTACACCTTCCTCCTCCCCGCCCGCCCGGACGCCCCGACGTGCGCGGTCAAGGACGGTAAGGTGGGGATCCGCGTCCCGGCGCACCGGTTATTCACCCGCGTGATGCGGACCCTCGACCGGGTCCTGTTCGGGACGAGCGTCAACCGGAGCGGGGATCCCCCCCTCATCGATCTTGCGGAGATCATCGAGCAGTTCTCCGGGGTAGACCTCATCGTCTCCGGCAGGATCGAGATCGGGACTCCGTCGGCGGTGATCGACCTCACTCAGGATCCGCCGGTCGCCCTGCGCGGGACGCTCCCGGAGGGACTCCGGTGAGACTCGCCCCTCTGGCCCTCCTTGCGATCACCGTGATCTGGGGCTGGACGTTCGTCCTGGTGAAACAGGGAATGGCCGAGGTCGGCCCCCTCACCTTCCTCGCCGCCCGGTTCCTGATCGCGTTCGTCGTCCTTGCCGCTCTGATGCCGAGGGCGCTGCGCCGGATCGACCGCCGCACCCTGGGAGCGGGAGCGGTGATCGGGGTGGCGCTGTTCGGCGGATACTTCTTTCAGACGTGGGGGCTCGTCTACACCACCGCGACGAAGAGCGGACTGATCACCGGGCTGTCCGTGGTGATCGTCCCGCTCCTCGCTGCGGGGGTCAATCGGGTCCGGGTCGAGGCGAGGGCGTGGGGCGGCGCCGTCCTCGCTGCGGGCGGGTTGGCCCTCCTCGTCCTCGGACGGGGGCGGATCAGCTCGATCAACTTCGGTGACTTTCTCACCCTGATCTGCGCGGTCTCCTACGCCGCCCACATCGTCCTCGTCGACCGCTACGTCCGCCGGGTCGACTACCGCGGGCTCCTGCTCGTGCAGGTGGGGACTGTCGCCGCCTTGAGCACCGTCGGGGCCCTGGCGTTGGAGCGGATCCCGACGCAGCTCTCCGGGGATCTGATCGAGGGGATACTGGTGACCGGAGTGCTCGCCACCGCGCTCGCCCTGTACATCCTGAACCGCTTCCAGTCCTACTCCACCGCCGCCTACACCGCGATAATCCTGACGATGGAGCCGGTCTTCGCCGCCCTGTTCGGGGTGGTCCTGCTCGGGGAGACCCTCGTCTCGCTCCAGATCGCCGGCGCCGTCGTGATCGTCGCCGCCACCATGATCCCGAAGCTCAGCGTTCGATCCGCTCGAACCGGGCGGTGAAGTGGCGCAGCGGTCCCTCCCCCGCGATGATGCGGTAGCCGGGGAGCTCGTCCTTCCTCTTCGCCACCGCCGCCGCTCCTTCGATCACCGCGTCGAGGTGCGTCCGGGTGTAGGTGCGGCGTGGGATCGCCAGCCGGACGAGTTCGAGCCTGGGGTAGACCTCGTTCCCCGCCTCGTCGGTGTGGGCGAACATCACGCTCCCCACCTCGACCGCCCGCACCCCGGCCTCGATGTACAGCTCGACGGCGAACGACAGGGCGGGGAACAGACGCTGGGGAAAGTCGGGGATCAGGCCCTTGACGTCGATGTAGACCGCGTGCCCGCCGATCGGCTCCACGATCGGGATCCCGACCGACTTCAGTCCCTCCCCGAGGTAGCGGGTCTGTCCGATCCGGTCGGCGAGGTAGGCCGGGTCGAGCGCCTCGTACAGCCCGACCGCGATCGCCTCCAGGTCGCGCCCGGCGAGCCCGCCGTAGGTGGGGAACCCCTCCATCAGGATCAACCGCTCGCGCGCCCGGTTGAAGATCTCCTCGTTGTTCGTAGCGAGGATCCCGCCGATATTCGCCAGACCGTCCTTCTTCGCGCTCATCGTCATCCCGTCGGCGAGGGAGAAGATCTCGCGGGCGATCTCGATCGGAGGGAGGTCGGAGTATCCCTTCTCCCGTTCGCGGATGAAGTAGATGTTCTCCGCGTATCGACACGCGTCGATGAAGAACGGGATCTCGTAGCGGCGGGCGATCTCGCTCACCGCGCGCAGGTTCTTCATGGATACCGGCTGCCCGCCGCCGCTGTTGTTGGTGATCGTCATCATGATGAGCGGAATTCGATCCCTGCCCGCTTCCTCGATCAGGGCCGTGAGCTTGGCCGTATCCATGTTTCCCTTGAACGGATGCGGCTTCTGGGGGTCGTAGGCGTCGTCGATCACGAGATCAACCGGATCGCCGCCGTTCGCCAGGACGTTCGCCCGCGTGGTGTCGAAGTGCATGTTGTTGGGGACGATGTCCCCTGGCTTGACGGTGCTGGAGAACAACACGTTCTCCGCCCCGCGCCCCTGGTGGGTGGGGAGGATGTGGCGGAAGCCGAAGATGTCTCTGACCGCCTTCTCGAACCGGGCAAAGCTGCGGCTCCCGGCGTAGGACTCGTCCCCGCGCATCAGCGCCGCCCACTGCTCCTGGCTCATCGCCCCGGTACCGGAGTCGGTGAGGAGGTCGACGTAGATGTCCTCGGCACGCAGGTTGAACACGTTGTATCCGGCTTTCTTGATCCGATCGATCCGCTCCTCGCGCGAGGGGATTGAGATCTCTTCGACCACCTTGATCCGGTACGGCTTGTGTGGAATCTCCCAACCCAACCTCAGGGCCTCCTTTCTCAAAAGTAGAAGTGGATCCCTGTCCCGAACGCCATCGTGAACGTTCCCGCGGTGGAGAACGCCCCGCCGAACTCCAGGTTGAACGCAAGGCTTGGGGCGAACGGGAAGCTGAATTCGATCCCCCCGGCGCCCGACAGGATCAACTCGCTCTCTCCGTAGGATGAGAACGGAACCGTAGCCCCGGCGGCGATGTAGAAGTCGACCGCATCGGTGTCGCTCAGCTTGTACAAGAGCCTCCCGGTGAACGTACCGACGAGATCGGTAAGATCGCCCCACGCGAAGATGATCCCCTCCGCGCCGATCTGCGGGCCGAACCAGTAGCGGGCGCTGACGAGCCCTCCCCACGGAAAGCCGACTTCCATTCCCATCCCCAGTGTCCGACCGGCGGAGAGATTGCCCCCTTCGGCGAAGAGCGGGACGCAGACGATGAGAAGGCTGAGGGCCGATACTGCGAGAATAACCCCTTTCTTCATGCTTCTTCCCTCCCGGGATCGAGTCTAAACATGTTATTGGATCGTCCGGGTCCGGGCAACATTTGACTCGGGCGGGTGGAAGCGGTTTAATGAGGTTATCGGTAGGTTGGAGATGGATAAGGAGGGGGTATGCACGAAGCGATCGATCGGGTGGTGGTGGATGAAGGGGGGATCGATTCTTTGCCCGAGGTCCTTGCCGGAGCGCGGACGGGGGATATTAGGTACGCGGTCAAGCGGATAGCCTCCGTGGCGGAGGATGGGGATGAACTGCTCGGGAGGGCGGAGGAGTGGGGGGGATACCCCGATCCGGCGGTGCGGCAGCTCGCCTGCGGCCTGGCCGAGGAGGGATACAGGGCTGATCGCAAACGGGCGGTATCCGTCCTACGGCGGCTTTCCGACGATCCGGCAAGCTCTGTGCGGGATGCGGCGGGAAGGGCGTGCGGCAGGCTGCTTGCCCGGGACTTTCCCCACATGCTCAACGAGCTGTACGAATTCCGGACCGACCCCTCACCGCAGGTGCGGCGGGCGACGGCGATCGCGGCGATGATCGCGGGGAGGGAGAAGCGCCTGGAGTGGGCCGAGCCTTTATTGAAGTTGATCGAGCCGCTCCTGGCCGACCGCGATCCCGAGGTGCGGCGGAGCCTGGGCCCGGTTGCGATCGGGGGCGGGCTTCTGCGGGACTACCCGGACGTGGCGTTCGAGTACCTGGTGAAGTGGTCGACGTCCAACGACGAGCAGGTCCTGTGGAATGTGGCGATGTCCTTCTCCGGAGCCGGCGGGCCGCCGCTGGTGAAGAAGGCGTTGATCGTCCTTCGCCGCCTCTCCCTGGACGAGCGGCGCTACGTCTGGCGGGCGGTCGCCTCCGCGATGTGGAAGCTCGGGCGCAAGCGCCCGGAGATCGTGCGGCCCGAGATCTCCCGTTGGCTCGAGGACGAACGGAGGGTGGAGGTGGCGCGCGCGGCGCTCAAATACCTGTAGGGATTTCGTATAATCCCGCCACTATGACTGAAATGAAAAAAGGTGCCGTTGTAACTGGAAGCTCACGCGGGATCGGAGCGGCGATCGCGGTGCGGCTCGCCGCCGCCGGATACGGGGTGTGCGTTAACTACGTCTCCAACCGGACCCGCGCCGATGAAGTCGTGGAGAAGATAAAGGCCGCGGGAGGGGAGGCGTTCTCCTTCCAGGCCGACGTATCGGATTTCGAGCAGGTCAAGGCCCTCGTCGACGAGACGGCGGCCCGGTTCTCCGGGATCAGGATCGTGGTTAACAACGCCGGGTTCTCCCAGCATCGGACCGTGGCCGAGATGACGGTCGAGGACTGGGAAAGGTCGCTGGCGGTGAACCTGTCCTCCGCCTTCTTCACGGTGAAGGCGGCGTTGCCCTATC
>JAJRTG010000153.1 GCA_024278395.1 Fidelibacterota bacterium
TACACCGGCCTGTTCAACATCGGGATCGCCGGATTCTACGCCCTTGGGGCGTACACCTCGGCCCTCATCTCCGGGCCGGCGCCGAGCCCGTGGGAGGGGAGGACGTTCGGCGGGTTCGAACTCCCGTTCATCTTCGGCCTTTTGGGAGCGGCGCTTGTATGCGGAATCGTCGCTCTTCTCATCGGGCTCCCGACCCTGCGGCTGCGCGCGGATTATCTGGCGATCGCCACGATCGGGATCGCCGAGTCGATCAGATTGGTGCTCAACAATGAATCCTGGCTCACCAACGGGGTGTGGGGGATCCAGGGGATCCCGTCCCCCCTGTACAAGACGATCCACGGCGGGGCGAAGGCATTTCTCGCGGCTCATCCCGGGATCCCCGGATGGATACACGATCTTATCGCCAAGTCCTACGACTGGTTCTACCTCGCCCTTGTCCTGACGGTCTTGTTCGTCCTCTATCTCCTCGTGGAGCGGCTCGCCCGCGCACCGTGGGGGAGGGTGATCCAGGCGATCCGAGAGGACGAGGATGCGACCGCCATGCTCGGGAAGAACACATTCGCGTACAAGCTCCAGTCGCTCGTCCTCGGGTCGATGGTGATGGGGATCGGCGGAAGTCTGTACGCTCACTACGCCCGGTTCATCTCTCCCGCCTCGTTCAAGCCGTTCTACGGCACCTTCCTCATCTGGGTGATGCTCATCCTCGGGGGAAGCGGGAACAACCGGGGAGCGATCCTGGGGAGCTTCGTGGTATGGGGGATCTGGGCGGGGACGGACTTTCTCACCCGGTACTTCCCGGTCTCCGCCACCCAGGCGGCAAGCTTGCGCATCATCCTGATCGCCGTACTGTTGGAGATCATCCTCCTGTGGCGGCCGCAGGGGCTCCTTCCCCCCAGGAAGGCGAAGCTGAAGCTCACTCGCAGCGACTAGCTTCTTTTCCCCCTCCTCTTCCTTGTCCGCCCCCTTCCTTTTGTGAGAAAAGGAAGGGGGCAGCCCTTTCGGGCCGCCCCACAACAAGAGGAGAGAAGAAGTTATTAGGAGGCGTTTATCCCGAGACGTTCATCACCGGGACGACATGGCACCCCTTGATCTTCCAGATCAGGATTCCACCCTCAACGTCACCGTTGTCTTTGAAGTCCACGGTGCCGGAGAGCCCCTCGTAGTTGATCTCCTTACCCGCTTTCAGGAGGGAGACCGCCTTGGCGAACTCGCCGTAGTAGACCTTCTCGCCGGGCGGGTTGGCCACCGCGCGCAGGTTATCGCGGATCGCCTGACCGGTAGCGGCACCGGCTCTCTCCATCGCCAGGGCGATCAGCATCACCGCGTCGTAGGCCTGGTAGTAGTACGGAACCGTGCTCTTTCCGAACTCCGCCTCATAGTCGGCATCGCACTGAGCGGTGCGGAAACCGGCTGCGGCGACCGTCCCGTATGCCCCTTCGATCGGGCCCGGATTGTCTCCGGATTGGCATGCCGGCCCCGGGGCCACCCCTTCGCCCTTCATCCCGTCCGAGAAGAGGAACTGTCCCTGGTAACCGGCCTCCACCGCCTCAACGATCTGCTTGTTCCCATCGACGGGGTAACTGATCATGAGGATGGCGTCGGGATCTCCTGCGGTGGCCTTCTCCACCTCCCCCCGATAGGAGGGCTTGTTCTCCTCGTACGGGACCGAGGCGGGAACCTCTCCGCCGTAGGACTCGAAGTTCTTCTTGAACACATCGGCAAGGCCCTTCCCGTAGGCGTTGTTTACGTAGATTACGGAGACCTTTTGGTAGTTGAGGATCAACGCCAGGCGGGCGAGGACGATCCCCTGTACCTCGTCCGAGACCACCGTGCGGAAGACGTAGTCGTTATCGTTCAGCTCCGGGATGGCCGGAGAGGTGGAAGCGGGCGAAATAAGGACGACCTCAGCCGGGATGGTGACGCTCGATGCCGCGATCGTCACCCCGCTTGAGAGGGCACCGACGATCGCCGGGACATGGTCAAGTTCGACGAGCTTCCTCGCCGCATCTCGACCGACGTCCGGAGAGGTGGCCGTATCCCGGATTACAAGCTCAAGCTCCTTTCCCAGGACCCCACCAGCCGCGTTGATCTGTTCGACCGCCAGCTTCGCGCCGTTGACGATCGGAGGGCCGTAGGGTCCCAATGCGCCTGTGAGGGACATCAGCGCGCCGATCTTTATCTTATCCGCCCCGATTGCTGAGACGCTCAACCCGATGACAAGCCCGATGATGATTAACGTAATTGCCTTTTTCACTTTCAACCTCCTTGAAGATCATAAATTTTTCTTTTTCCGTCACGCCCTTGTCGTTTTTGGTACCACCTCCTCTCAATAAAAAAAGACCACAGGCACAGCCTGCAGTCCTCTTCCGCCCGCTTTGACCTAGCGTTTATCTACTAGGCCCGGGCGGGCGCAAACATCGTAATCCAATAAACAAGGTGAGAGAAGCGGACGTCGCCGCTCATGCGTTCAATACTATTTCGCGCTTCTCTTACCCTGTTCATGATCAAAATCACCTTAGCATGAATCGGGGCGTTTGTCAAGTGGTTCAGCGCTTGACAAGCGGGGCGGGAATCGGTAAAGTAAAATTGCTATGGCGTATACATTCAAGTTAAGGAGTTGGGTTTGGGGACGCTGGTCCTAAATCCCTCATCTGCCGAATCTGTCTATTAGTCCCTCCTTTTGAGCCCTGGTGGCGTTGCTAGTACGTTCCTTTATCACTAACTAGAACAGGCTAGATCTAAAATCGAAAGGAGACGTCACCATGCAGAGAATCTTCACTTTAAATCAGCAGGAACTGCCGACCCGTTGGTACAATGTGCTCGCCGACCTGGATCGGCCGCTCGATCCACCGCTCGATCCGCGTACCCGCGAACCGCTTTCTCCGGAGGCGTTGACAACGCTCTTCGCCAAGATGTGCGTGGAGCAAGAGGCTTCCACCGATCGGTTCATCGACATACCGGCGGAGGTCCAGGAGATCTACCGGCTGTGGCGGCCGACCCCCCTTTACCGGGCGGTGAACCTGGAGCGGGAGTTGGAGACCCCGGCGCACATCTATTACAAGTACGAGGGGGCGAGCCCGACCGGTTCCCACAAGACGAACACCGCGGTCGCCCAGGCTTACTACAACAAGATCGAGGGGACCAAGCGCCTCACCACCGAGACGGGTGCGGGCCAATGGGGAAGCGCTCTTTCATTCGCATGTCAGGCCCTCGGAGTCGATTTGACCGTGTTCATGGTCAGGATCTCCTACGAGCAGAAGCCGTACCGAAAGGCGATGATCGAACTCTACGGCGGAGAGATTGTTCCATCGCCGTCGGATCGGACGAAGTCCGGGCGGGCGATTCTGGAGCAGGATCCCGATTCACCCGGATCACTGGGGATCGCCATCTCGGAGGCGATCGAGGAGGCGGTGAGCACCGGGGCCAAATACTCGCTGGGCAGCGTCCTCAACCACGTCCTCCTTCACCAGACGGTGATCGGGCAGGAGGCCCTCTCCCAGATGGAGCTCGCCGGTGAGTATCCGGACGCGGTCGTCGGCTGTGTGGGTGGGGGGTCGAACTTCGGCGGACTGGCGCTCCCGGTGTTCCACGACGCCAAGGAACGCGGCCGAAGGGTTGATTTTATCGCTGCCGAGCCGACCGCCTGTCCGACGATGACCAAGGGGGACGTGCGCTACGACTTCGGGGACGAAGCCGAGCTGACCCCGCTTCTGCGCATGCATACCTTGGGGCACAAGTTCGTTCCGCCGCCGATCCACGCCGGTGGCCTGCGCTACAACGGGATGGCCCCGATCATCACCCGGCTCGTCGAGGACGGGGTGGTGCGGCCGGTCGCATTCGATCAGGTGGATGTCTTCGCGAGCGCGGTCCTCTTCGCCCGCGTGGAGGGGATCATCCCCGCTCCCGAGACTGCACACGCGGTGCACGCGGCGGTCGAGCTCGCCCGCGACTGCGCGCGGCGGGACGAGAAGAAGGTCATCCTGATCGGGTTCTCCGGGCACGGCTATTTCGACATGTCCGCCTACACCGCCTATCTAGCCGGACGGTTGGTGCGCACAAGCTAGATCTCTCCCCGCGGCCGGGCGGATCCTCCGCCCGGCCCGGCTTCTTCAGGCCGAGGGGAGATAAAACTTCCTCTCCAGCGATTGCAACAGATGGCTCGCGATCGAGACGAGCCCCAGGTAGATCAGTCCCACGATGAGGAATACGTCGAAGAACCGGAACGTCTGATAGGCGATCAATCGTCCCTGTCCGGTCAGGTCGATCACGGTGACGAGGTAGGCGAGGGAGGAATACTTGATGAGGTAGATGAACTCGTTGGAGGAGCCGGGGAGGGCCCGACGGATCATCTGCGGGAGGATGATGGACTTGATCGTCTGCAGCTTCCCCATCCCCAACGCGCGCGCTGCCTCCCATTGCCCAGTGGGGATCGAGAGGAGCGCTCCGCGCAGGTATTCCGAGTGATAGGCGCCGCTGCACAGACTGAACCCGACGATCGCCGCGGTGAGCGGACTGAGGATGATCCCCAGGCGCGGGAGGCCGTAGTAGATGATGAAGAGCTGTAACAACAGCGGGGTTCCCCGGAAGATGATCTGATAGACGTAGGCGAGCGGGGAGAGGATCGGGCCGCCGTAGGCGCGGGACATGGCGATGATGATCCCGATGAGGAATCCCAGTGGGGCGGCGCAGACGATCATCTCCAGCGTGACCGCCAGCCCGGCGAGGAGGTGCGGATAGAAAGAGATGATCAAGCTCATCGCGCCCTCCTCCCGTATCCGCTCAGCCCGGGGATGCGGATGTACCGCTCCACCGCCCAGAAGACGAGCACGCCGCCGTAGGTCAATCCGAGGTAGATCGCCGCGACGGTGAGGTAGATGGGGAGCACGGCGTGGGTGCGGAAGGCGATGAACTTCCCCCGCGTGAGGAGCTCCACCACCCCCACGGCGAACGCCAGTGCGGTATCCTTGAGCAGGATCGAATATTCGTTAGTCAATCCGGGAAGGGAGAAGTAAACGGCCTGCGGGATGACGATCAATCGAATGGTCTGCCACTTGGTGAGGCCCAGCGAGCGCGCTGCGTCCGTCTGTCCCTTCCCCACCGCGAGCAGGCTCCCCCGGTAGATCTGGGACTGATAAGCCCCGCTCCTGAGTCCGAGCGCGAGCAGGACGGCGATGAACGGTGAGAGGTGCACCCCGGGGAAGCTCCCCACCCCGAAGTAGAACAGGAAGAGGAGGACCAGCGCCGGAAACCCGCGGAAGATACGATCGTAGACGGACAGGGAGAAGCGGAGCCAACGGGGGCCGTACACGTTCGAAAGCGCGATCGGGAAGCCGATGGCGAACCCGAGCCCCAGGCAGGCGCCCACCAGGAGCATCGTCACCTCCGCTCCCTTGAGTAGGGAAGGGAGCGATTCTTTGATCAGTTGCAGGATTTCACCGATATCCATCGAAAAAGCGGGAGGAAGGGGGTTCCCCCTTCCTCCCGTAGGTGGATCAGCCGCCGATCAACCACTTCTCCACGAGCCGGTCCCACTCGGGGCTCGCCTTTATCCGCTTTAACCCCTCGTTGAGGAGCGAGAGGAGCTTTGTGTCCCCCTTGCGGACCGCATACCCGTAGATCTCGCCGGTGTTGATCGTCCCCACGATCGCGGCATCCCGTCCGGCGATCGCCGCCTGCGCGGTCGGGGCGTCGATCACCGCTGCATCGATCCGGCCGATCAGGAGGTCCTCGATGGCGAGCAGGAAGTTGTCGTACACCTTGAGCTTGATCCCGACTCCCTTGTCGATGAGGTTCTCCTCGAGCCAGGTCTGCGAGGTCGTGCCGCGTTGCACCCCGATCGTTCGACCGGGGGAGACGGCCGAGAAGATGTTGTACTGGGGAACAAGCGCGCCATCCTGATTCACCTTACGGACGACCACCGCGAGGTTGATCTTCCAATAGGGATCCGTGAAGTCGACCTGTTTCTCCCGCTCCGGGGTGATCGTCATCCCGGAGGCGATGAAATCGATGTTTCCCGCCTTGAGGGTCGGGATGATCGCGTCCCAATCGACCGGGACGATCTTCACGTCGAACCCCATCTCGTTCGCGATCCAGCGGATCACCTCCACGTCGAAGCCGGTCGGATTCCCGTCCTTGTCGATGTAGGAAAACGGGGGAAACGCCGCGTCGATTCCGTCCACGTACAGCGGTTTGTCGCCGCCGAACGAGGCTGCGGATATCCCCATCACCAACAACCCACCTATTGCTACAAGCAGCAATACACGCTGAAAGTTCATATTCTCCTCCTAGAGAAAATTTAAGTTATTTTAAGTTTTAGCGGACCAAGCCGCACACCATCAGAAATAAACTGTATCAGAAAAGGGGTTTAAGCGTGATGGCCCTGGAAGGGCCCGTGATGGGCGTGGAAGTGGCGGGAAGGGATGACGCGGGTGAGACTCGTTCCTCTACTTCTAAGGATCGTCTTCATGACGACCACCTCCACTGATCTGAGATGGCGACACTCTACTCGGGGGGAACCGGTTTGTCAAGGAGGGCGGGATTTGTCGTTTGCACCTCGAGCGGCTACCATCGCGGCATGACGGCCGGTAATGGGATATTGCTGCAGGTGAGCGGGCTGACCAAGCGCTACGGCGAGGTCCGCGCGGTTGACGGGATCTCGTTCTCCGTCCCGCGGGGGACGGTGTTCACCATCCTCGGGCCGAACGGGGCGGGGAAGACGACCACCCTGGAGATCCTCGAGGGGCTGCGTGCCCCCGATTCCGGGGAGATTGAGCTCTTCGGACGAAGGATCGCCCGCGTCGACCGCAGGGAGAAGGCCCGGATGGGGGTCCTCCTCCAGGAGGGGAACTTCGAGCCGTACCTGCGGGTGAAGGAGGTAATCGGTCTGTTCGGATCGTTCTTTCCGCGTGCACGGCCGGTGAACGAGATCCTGGAGCTGGTCGCCCTCACCGAGAAGCGGAACGCTTTTGTCAAGGAGCTATCCGGAGGACAGCGCCAACGCCTTGCTTTGGGGACGGCGCTTGTCAACGACCCCGACCTCCTGTTCTTGGACGAGCCGACGACCGGGCTCGATCCACAGGCGCGGCGGAACATCTGGTCGATCGTCGCCGACCTGAAGGACCAGGGGAAGACGATCGTCCTGACCACCCACTACATGGAGGAGGCCGAGACCCTGTCCGACCAGGTGTGCATCATGGATCACGGCAGGATCATCGCCGCCGGCTCACCGCGGGTCCTGACGGCCCGGCTCGGGGAGGAGACGATCATCGAGTTCACCGCCCCGGGCATGATCGGGGTCCCGGTCGTTCCATCCGGGGGGAAGGTGCGGCGGGACGGGGATGCGGTCCTGGTGGAGGTCACCGATCTTGTCCCCGCTCTCCGCGACCTCCTCGCCTGGGCGCACGAGAACGGGGTGCCGCTCGATAACATGATCATCCGCCAGCCGAACCTGGAGGATGTCTTCCTATCCCTTACCGGGAGGAGGCTGCGCGAGTGAAGGGGATCGTCGCGCTTGCCAGGACCCACCTTCTGACCTCACTGCGCGAGCGGGTCACCCTGTTCTGGTTCATCGTCTTCCCGGTCTTCCTCCTTGTGATCCTCACCCTGATCTTCGGGAACATCGGGAGACAAGGGGGGATGAACTTTCAGGTGGGGCTGATCAACCTGGAGGACAGAGCCGGAGGGGGACCGGACCTTGCCGGGATCGTGGTTGAGGCGTTTACCGCGATCGGGGAGCCGCGGGATGGGAAGGAGCCGCTCTTCACCCTCCACCGGCCCGGGCCGGGAGAGGATAAACAGGGGTTTCTCACCCGCGCCGAGGAGGAGCTCCGCCGGGGGAAGTTGACGGCGGTGGTCATCATCCCGCGTGGGTTCAACCGGGCCATCCTCTCCGGCGAACGGGCAGAGATCACGCTCTACGTCGATCCTACGCGCGACGGATCCCAGCTCGCTGCCGCGATAATCCGCGAGGTGATCTCCGGAATCGACCGGGAGATCCTCGTGCGGACCGGCCGGTTCGACCAGGAGAGGGCGGTTCCCGTCAGGAGCGAGCCATTGGAAGGGGGGCCGGTCTCGTTCTCCTACGCCTCGTTCCTCCTCCCCGGGGTGATCCTGATGGCGTTCTTCACCGCCGGGCTGTTTGGGGTCCCGGGGGCGATCCTCTACGCCCGCGATCGGTTTCAACTGCGTCGCTACTGGGTAACCCCGCTCACCCCGGCCCGCTACTTCATCGGGTTCACCCTCGGCCAGGGGGGCCTCTGCCTCCTCCAGTTTGTCGTCCTCTTCCTCATCGGTGAGTACGGGCTCGGAGCGGGGGTGGACTTCTCCCGCCCGGCGGCGGCCGCATTCCTCCTCCTTGGGTTCCTCACGTTCCTGTCCTTTGGGTTCCTGATCGCTTCCATCGCCAGGACGGCGAACGGGGGTATGGCGATCGCCAACATCCTCAATATCCCGCTTATGTTTCTCGGCGGGCTCTTCTTCCCGCTCGGGGAGCTGCCCGGCTTCCTGCAGGCGGTCGTCCTTGTGAACCCGGTCACCTACATTGCAGCCGGATTGCGGGTCGGTTTAGGGCTGACGAAAGGAACGATCTCGCCGATAGCGAGCGTCCTCGTTCCTCTCGGTTGGATCGCGCTGTCGATCCTTGTGGCTGCTCGCCGCCTCTCATGGGAGGCGGCCTGATGATGGCGCTGCTGCACGCCGAGTTCGTCACCTTCGCCCGGGATAAGGCGGCGCTCGCATTTACCTTTCTATTTCCGATCCTGTTCATCATCGTATTCGGGTTCATCATGGGGGGAAAGGGGAACCCACGGCTGGGGTTGGTCCTCGACGGGGTTCCGGGCACGACCCTCCTCTCCGTCTTGAAAGAGACGGGTGGGATCGCGGTGACCCGCTACCCGGACCGGGCCGCACTGGAGGAGGGGATCCGGAAGCGAGAGGTGGACTTCGGACTCGTCTACGACGGGAAGGCGCTCGTCTTCGTCTACGACCCGACACGGGTGCAGGACAATTACACCTTCGAGCAGACCGCGCGCGGGATCTCAACCCGGTTCGACCTCGCCCGGCAGGGAGCGCTCCCGGCCGTCTCGGTCCGCGAGGTTCCGGTGGTGAAAGCGAGCGGGAATTGGTTCGTCCGGGTCGTCCCCGGGGTGATCGCCTTCTCCATCCTCTCTGCCGGGTTGTTCGCGGTCTCCGGACACCTCACCATGATGAAGGAGCGTCGCCAGCTCGACCGGTTCCTCGTCACCCCGATGCGCCCGGTCTACCTGCTCGCGGCGATCGCCGGGGTGCGGCTAGTCGTTGCCTATGTCTCGGCGTTCCTCTCCCTTCTCGTCGCGATCCTGGTCCTGCACCTGGAATTCTCCGTAGATTGGGTCCGCTACGCGGTCTTCGTCCCGGCGGCCACGATCGGATCGATGGGGATGGGGGCGGTGATCGCCCTGTTCGTCCGCCGTCCGGAGAGCGCGGGGAACCTCGCCAACATAGTCGCCATGCTGATGATGTTCCTCTCCGGGATCTACTTCCCCGTCGAGGTCATGCCCTCCTACCTGCGCGCCGTTTCCGCGGTCCTTCCCCTCACGTACATGGCCGATGCGATGCGCGATGTTACCGGAGTGATGGAGATCTCCGCCTTCGAGTTCTGGGGGATCACTGCCGCGCTCCTCGGGCTTGGGGTCGTGCTCCTCCCCCTCCTCTCCCGCTATATCGTGCGGGCGGACCGCGGCTGATCCGTCCGGTATAATCCGAGAATAAAGGAGGTGGGGCATGAGACTGTACAACACCCTCACGCGCAGGAAAGAGGAATTCGAGCCGCAGGACGGAAAGACGGTGAGGATGTACGTCTGTGGCCCCACGGTCTACGATCATCTCCACATTGGAAACCTGCGTCCGGTTCTGGTTTTCGGGGCACTGCGCCGCTACATGGAGCTGTTCAAAGGCTGGCCCGTGACCTACGTTCAGAACATCACCGACGTGGACGACAAATTGATCGCCCGGGCGCAAGAGAACGGGGAGACGGTGGCCGAGGTGGCGGCCCGGTACACCGAGGCGTACTTCCAGCTCCTCGACCGGCTCGGAGTCGTTCCCCCGACCCACAGCCCGCGCGCCACCGAGCACATCTCCGGGATGATCGAGCTCGTGCAAGGGCTGATCGAAAAGGGGTACGCCTATGAGAAGGGAGGTGACGTGTACTTCCGCGTCCGCGCGTTCAAGGAGTACGGAAAGCTCTCCGGCCGGAGCGTCGATGAGCTGCGCAGCGGGGCGAGGATCGCCGCCTCGGATCTGAAGGAGGACCCCCTCGACTTCACCTTGTGGAAGGCGGCTAAGCCGGGGGAGCCGAAGTGGGAGTCTCCATGGGGCGAAGGACGCCCGGGCTGGCACACCGAGTGCGTCGTTCTCTCCCGCCACTACCTCGGGGAGACCCTCGACATCCACGCCGGCGGGAACGATCTGATCTTCCCCCATCACGAGAACGAGATCGCGCAGGCCGAGGCCCTGACCGGTAAGGTCTTCTCCCGCTTTTGGCTGCACAACGGGATGCTCACCGTGAACGGGGAGAAGATGTCGAAGTCGCTCGGGAACTTCGCCTACGCCTACGAGGTGCTGGAGCGGTTCGATCCCGAAACGGTGATCTACTTCTACCTGTCCCGCCACTACCGCAAGCCGCTCGACTACTCAGAGACGGCTCTTGCGGAAGCGGAGAAGGCGGTCGACCGGGCCCGTACCCTGATCTCCGAGGTGGAGGCCGAGCTGCGCGGTGCAGGGGAGGAGGAGTTCGGAGAGGCGGGGAGTGAGTTCGTCGCCGGGCTTTCCCGCTTTAAGGAGAAGTATCTGGAGGCGATGGACGACGATTTCAACACCGTTGGGGCGCTTGCCGCGATCCAGGAGCTCGTCTCGGAGACGAACCGATTCCGGGCCGAGGCGGTCGGTGCGGATCGAGGCGCGCTGCGGGAGGCGGTCTCACTGCTGCGCGCCCTCGGAGCTCCGCTCGGGCTGTTCCAAGCGGCGGAAAAGGTCGTCACGGGGCTTACAGACGAGCTGATGGAGCTTTTGATCGAGCTGCGAAGTGAGTTGCGCGCCAAGCGGGAGTTCGAACTCGCCGACCGGATCCGCGATCGACTGAAGGAGATCGGAATCGTGCTCAAGGACACCCCGCAGGGGACGATATGGCAGAAGGAGGAAGCGTGAATCGGATCTGTAAGATGCTGGAAATCGAATACCCGATATTTCTCGGGGGGATGGCGCACGTGTCGCGCGCGCCGCTGGTCGCCGCCGTCTCCGCCGCGGGAGGGCTCGGGATCATCGGAGCGGGCGGGATGCCGCCGGATGCCCTTGCGGCGGAGATCGACAAGGTGCGCACCCTTACCGATCGGCCGTTCGGGGTGAACTTGATGCTGATGGATCCGAACATCGACGAACAGGTGGAGGTCGTCCTCGATAGCCGGGTGACGATGGTGACGACCGGGGCGGGAAACCCGGCGAAGTACATCGATCGCCTGAAGGCCCGCGGGATCAGGGTATTTCCCGTCGTTCCGGCCGTTGCGTTGGCCGTGCGGATGGAGCGCGCCGGAGCGGACGGGATCGTCGCCGAGGGGACGGAGTCCGGAGGACACGTGGGGGATGTGACGACCCTCGTCCTTGTCCCGCAGATAGTCGATGCGGTCGAAGTCCCGGTGGTCGCCGCCGGCGGGATTGCAGACGGCCGGGGGCTTGCGGCCGCGTTCGTGCTTGGAGCGGAGGGGGTGCAGATGGGAACACGGTTCCTTGCCTCGGTCGAGGCACCGGTGCACGAAAACTACAAGCGGGCGGTCCTGAAGGCGAACGAGCGGGCGACGATCGTCACCGGGAGGAGCATCGGCGCGCCGGTGCGCACGATCGCTAATAAGATGAGCAAGACCTTCGCCCGCTATGAGCGGGAGGGCCGGCCGCGCGAGGAGTTCGAGAGCCTCGCCGTCGGAGGGCTGCGCCGTGCTGTGCACGACGGCGACCGTGAGACCGGTTCGCTGATGGCCAGGCGGATTGCGGGGATGATCCGCGGGATAAAGCCGGTGCGGGAGATCATCCGCGAGATGGTGGAGCAAGCGGGGAAGCTCCTTCCCAAGGAGGCGCTCGTCTAGATGCCCGTCGCCACCGAGAAGGCGATCCGTGACCTCGAGTTCGACCGGATAAAGGAACTCCTCAAGGGATACACTCAATCATCGCTCGGCAAGGAAGCGATCGACGGGCTGTCCCCGTTTTCCGACCGGGGGGCGCTCGAAGAGGAGATCGCCGCGGTGCGGGAGGCGGAGGAGTTCATCACCCGCAAGGGGAGGCTTCCGTTCGGTGGGGTGGAGGACCTGCGCCCGTTCATCGACCGGGCGAGGGAGGGGAACTATCTCACCGGGGAAGAATGGAGTGCGATCATCCAGACGATCGAGGCGGCGGCGCGGGTGCGGGAAGCGCTGAGTTCCCAGGAGGGCCTTCTGCACCGCCTGGCCCGTCAGCTTGCGGACCATTCCGCCCTTGCAAAACTGATCTACCGCACGCTCGATGAGACGGGCGAGGTGCGCGACGACGCCTCCCCCCGGCTGAAGGAACTGACAGGGAAGCGCCGGGTCATCGAGGAACGGATCGCCCGCAAGCTGCGGGCGTTTATCTCCCGTAATCCCGAACTGATCGGCGATCCGGTGATCACCCGTCGGGGCGGGCGGCTTGTCATCCCGGTGAAGAGCGGCGCCTTGGGAGCGATGGAGTTCGTGGTGCATGACCGCTCCGCCACCGGTCAAACCCTGTACGCCGAGCCGACCTCGCTCGTGCCGGAGAACAACGCCGTCGCCCAGCTTGAAGCGGAGATACATAACGAGAGGATCCGCCTCCTGCGCGCACTTACCGAGGCGTTCCTGGCGGAGGCACGCCGCTTCCTGCGGGATCGGGAGATCCTCGGGCGGATCGACTCCCTGTTCGGGCGCGCCCGCTACGGGGTCGAGCATCGGTGTTCCTTCCCCCGGTTCTCCGGTGCGATCCGCCTCCGGGAGGCGCGTCACCCCCTCATCCCGGCCGACCGGGTCGTTCCGATCTCGGTCGACTTCGGGAGGGGCGCCAGGGCGCTGGTGATCACCGGCCCGAACACCGGAGGGAAGACCGTGACCCTGCGCACCATCGGGCTCCTCACCCTGATGGCCCAGTCCGGGATCCCGATCCCCGCCTCCCCTGACTCCGAGCTCGCGTTCGTCTCCCGGGTGCGGACCGACATCGGGGATGAGCAGTCCCTGGAGCAGAACCTGTCCACCTTCTCCGCCCACATGAAAAACATCGTCGCCATTCTTTCCGAGGTCGATTCCGACTCACTCGTCCTGCTGGACGAGCTCGGCGCAGGGACCGACCCGCAGGAGGGAGCAGCTCTCGGGCTGGCGATCCTGGAGCGGCTATTGGAGACCGAGGCGCTCGTTGTGGTCTCCACCCACCTCACCCCGCTCAAGTACTTCGCCATCCGTCACCCGCGGGTGAAGACCGCGTCGATGGAGTTCGATCCGGCGAGCCTCTCCCCTACGTTCCGGCTGATCGAAGGGATCCCGGGAAAAAGCAATGCCTTCATCATCGCGCGCAACCTAGGGCTCGACGAGGGTCTTGTCGCCCGGGCGCGGACCTTCCTCGCCAAGGGGGAGATAAAGGCGGAGGATATCATCGAACAGTTGCAGCGCGAGCAACGGGCGCTGGCCGCCCACCGCCGCCGCGCCGAGGCGGAGATGGCCGCCGCGGAGAAGCTCCGGCGCCAGTTCGCGGAGAAGCTCGCCGCGTTCGAGGCCCGTAAGGAAAAGGAGATCGCGAACAACCTTAAGGACCTCGATTCGTTCCTCAAACAAGCGCAGCAGGAGGCGGAGCGCCTCCTCGCGGGGGCGAGGAAGGAGCAGTCCTTGGACGCCGTGCGCGCTGCGCATCGTCGTCTCACCGAGCTGCGGGAGGAGCTTGTCGCCAAGGAGAAGCCGGCCGCTCCCGGAGAGACACCCCCAGCGCTTGCAGTTGGAGATCGGGTGCACGTGCGCAGCCTGAACGCTTACGGGGAGGTCGTCGAACTGGCCACTGATCGAGGCATGGCTACGGTCGATATCAACGGGAAACGTCTGCGGACGAGGATCTTCGATCTCTCCCCGGCACCGGAGCAAGCGATCCCGACCCGGCGCTTCGGAGCCCGCTCGGCGGTCACGCGTCCAGCCCCCGGGCGGATCTCCCTGCAACTCAACGTGCGCGGGATGACGGTCGCCGCCGCCCTCGCCGAGGTCGAGCGCTACCTCGATCGGCTGCTCCTCGCTGATGTCCGCCGGGCGAGCATCCTGCACGGGAAGGGTACCGGCGCACTGCGCGACGCGATCCGCACCTATCTATCGTCGTGTTCGTTCGTGAAAAGCTGCGGCCCCGCCACCCCGCGTGAGGGGGGCGACGGGGTCACCGTATTCGAACTCGAGGGTGATTAGCCCTCCCCGACTACGTTTACCTGGTCGACCGCGATCATCGGGGTGGACACGACCCCGTGCGCGTAGCGGGCCTCCTTTCCGACCCCGATCAGATGGTCCCGCAGGAGTTCGTAGGAATTCCCCGAGATCATCGTGTTCTTCACCCGCCCGACGATCTTCCCGTGTTCGATCTTGAACGCAACGGCCACGTTGTTCGAGAACTCCCCTGACGCTAGGTTCCCCTGCCCGAGCCCGAGGACGCTCTCCACCAGGAGCCCCTCGTCTATTCCGGCGATCAGCTCCTCATTAGGGATATCGCCCGGGGAGACGATCAAATTGCTCACTCCGGCCCCGGGTGGGGTGCGGAACCCCCCTCCACCGAGCGGGCCGGACTTGTAGCCGTTACCGGTCGGAGCCGTCCCCGCGAGGGCGGCGGTACGGCGGTCATAGATGAATCCGGCGATCGTCCCCTCCTCGGCGAGCGAGGTGCGCATCGTCGCTGTCCCCTCGTCGTCGAACCCGAAGCTGCGCGGACCGCGCGGGAGCGTCCCGTCGTCGGTTAGGGAGAACCTCGTGTCGAACGCCCGCTCTCCGATCCTCCCCTTGAGCGGAGATATCCCCATGTACACCAACTTTCCGTTGAACCCCATGGACAGCGGGAGGAGGAGTGCGAGCGCCCCGTTCGGCGTGAATACTACCGGCATCGGCTTGCTCGGGATCTTGACGATCTCCCTTCCGTATTCGAGAAAACGGGCGAGCCGGTCGACGAGCTCGTCCAAGTTGAACTCGGAGAGATAGCGGGCCTGGGTGCCGTCGAACAGGAGGAAGATATCACCCGTTCGCGCCTTGCCGAGCTCGATCCCGCCTGAGATCGTCGTCCGCTGCTCGGTAAGCTCGAGCCCGTTGGTGTTCAGGATCGTCACCGTCTCCACCTCGCGGGTGACGGAGACGTTCACGTCCACCTCGGGATCGGCGCGCTTGAGAGCCGCTACCACCTTCCCCCCGAGATCGATCAGCTCCTCCTCCGAGACTACGGCCGCCTGCTGGTCGTATACGTCCGCCTGGACCGGGGCGGTGTCCTCGGCGAACGAAAACTCGGCCGGCTCTCCGAACTTCGCCGCGTCGAGTGCGGCGGCGATCA
>JAJRTG010000154.1 GCA_024278395.1 Fidelibacterota bacterium
AGGGAAAGACCCCGTGGCGGGTCGTCGGAGCGACCCACTCGCCCCTGCGCGGCCCGGCCGGGAACATCGAGTACTTCCTCCGCCTGCGCCGCGACACCGACGCTCCTCCGCCGGACATGGAAGGGATCGTGCGCCGGGCGCCCTCCGCCCTGAGCGGGGGTTAACGCCGCTTGCGCCGCCTCATGGTGTGGCGCTTCTTCATCTCCTCAGCCCGGCGTCGGGAGTTCGCGGACGCGTTCATCGCCGGCGGGAGGTTGACCATCTTCGACAGGGCGTCGTGGATCGTCTCGAGCTGGTAGTCGCGCGTGCGGGCGCTGGCCGGAATAAGGTCGAAGAGATCAGCCTGGACATCCTGCATCACCCTCGAGAGCTCCCCCAGAGCCCCCACCGCTTCCGCGCTCGAGACCCCGGAGGCCGCGACGCAGACCGCCGGCTTCCCAAGCAGCGCGCTCTCCTCCCCCGCCGCCTGCTCCTTCGTCGCCTCGCAGCGGCGGAGCCGATCGAGGAACGCCCGCATCGCCTCGTCCGGGGAACCGAAGAACACGGTCGTGATAAACACGTACCCCTGCGCCTCCCGGACCGTCTTGTGCAGCTCCTGGAAGTCATCCTTGACCTCGCACTCGTGCCTGCTCCGGCATGTTCCCCAGCCGTCGGTCCCGCACAGGGCGCAGCGGCCGATCTTGAGATCGGTCAGGTTGACGACGCGCGCCGGGCTGTGACCGTCGATGATCCCCTGGCGGGCCGCCTCGGCGCACGCGGCGGCAAGGCCGTCTGGATTCGGATCGCTAAAAACGACAAGAACTTTCACTCTCTCTCCTTTCAGAAAAGCTTTGCAACCAGCACTCCCGTTCAGCTGAAAAGGACATATCGACGAAGGAAGCGCTCCACGTCACGGTAGAAGGATTCGATCGTCTCCGCCTTCCTGAATCCGTGTCCCTCTCCGGGATAAAGGTGGTACTCGTGCGGGACGCCGCGGGCGCGCAGAGAGGCGACGATGCTCTCCGACTGCTCCTTGGGGACGACCCTGTCCTCTTCCCCTTGGAAGATGGCGATCGGATCTTTGATCCGATCAGCGGCGAACAGCGGGGAGCGCTCGCGGTATACGGCGCTCTCCTGCGGCAGCCTACCGATCAAGGTGTCGAGGTAACGGGACTCGAACTTGTGCGTCTCGAGGGCGAGGCCGAACAGATCCGAAACCCCGTACATGCAGATCGCCGCCTTGAACAGGCCCGGATGCTCGGTGAGGACGCGCAGAACCGTGTATCCGCCGGCGCTCCCCCCCATCACCACCAGCCTCTCCCGATCGGCGCGGCCGGTGGTCCCGAGGAACTCCGCCCCGGAGACGGTGTCCTCCACATCGAGGATCCCCCATCTCCCTTTCAGCGCCTCCCGATACTCCTTTCCGTAGCCGGTGCTCCCGCGGTAGTTCACCTCCAGGACCGCGTATCCGCGCGAGGTGAAGAACTGGGTCCCGGCGTGGTAGCCGGCGGTCGACTGGGAGGTCGGTCCGCCGTGCACCATCACCACCGCCGGCGGGAGTCCCTCACCCGCGTAGAGCCTGTTCCGCGGCCGGTAGTAGAGCCCGTACACCGTCGCCCCGTCCAGAGCGGTCCATTCCACCGGCTCCGGAGAGGAAAGGTACTCGGGATCGATCGTCTCCGGGCGTGAGTAGCGGTGCACGCGCGGGGCGTGCTCAGCCGCGACGGTGCAGGTCACCACCCGGGGAGGGGTCACCGGCGACTGCCCGATCAGGGCGATCGCGTTCTCCGTCGGGGAGGGGGCGATCTGCCCGAACAAGGTGTAGCCGGGGAATCGCTCCCCGAGCGATTCGATCCGCCCATCCGCGAGGTCGATCCTCTTCAACCGGTCGATCCCGCCGTCCCCGGTGCGGTAGACGATCGCCATCCCATCGTAGGTGAACCCGTACGCCCGCATCCCCTGCCCCCACGCCGGGAGGATGACGTTCTCCCCGTCGGTCAGCCTGCGGGTCTCCCCGGAGGAGAGGTTGTAGAGGTAGAGCTCACCCCGCCCCGTCTCCTCGGACACGTAGGCGAGGTATTTGCCGTCGGGGGAGAACTCGGGCTGAAAGACCGCGATCTCGTCCCCGCCCGCGATCCTGCGGGGCTCCTTCACCCGCGGGAAGCCGCCTTGTGTAATCTCCGCGAGCATGAGGCGCGTCCCGTCCCACGGCATGTTCGGGTGGTCCCACTCGATCCAGGCGATCCGGTCTCCGGTCGGACTGAAGCGCGGCTGCATGTAGAAATCGCTCCCCGAGACGATCTTCTCCGGCCAGCCCTTCCCTTCCGTATCGACCAGCCCCAGGCAGTCCTCCTTGCCATCGCTCCAGACGAAGATCAACCACCGCCCGTCCGGGGAGACGACGGGGGAAGCCGGCTCCCCGAACTTCGGGGTGATCGGACGCGCCTCCCCGTGGGTGAGCGGCTGACGGTAGAGCCTCCCATCGGAGACGAAGTAGGCGTCCCCCTGCGCCACGGTGAAGTCCCCCCCACCGTAGCCGACGCGGGCGCGCACCGACAGGTCCACCGTGAGATCGCGGGGGGCGTCCCCCCGGTGTTTGGCAACGAGGACCCCGCGGTCGGAGCGCCCCTCCAACCACACCAGGGTCTCCCCGTCCGAATCCCAGCACACATCAGATATCCTTATCCCAAGCGCCAGGCGCTTCGGAGTGATCGGGCTCTCCCACAGTCCAAACGGAGCGATCTTCTTATTCATCCCTCTCCTTTCCAGCTGTCCGATTGATGACATTATAAGCGAGATCGCCTCCGTGCGTCATTCGATCCGCCGTCGCCGTTCACTCACTAGAAGAACTGGCACCCGGAGCGGACGACGGGTACCCTTGGAACAACAGGACAAGGAGGGACGAATGCGCGCTTTCAAGGTCATCATCCTCATCTCTCTCGTCAGCGCTCTTCCAGGGTGTCTCCTCATCCCCGGCGCGGCGAGCGAGCCATCCCCCATCTCCCAAGCGGAAAGCTGGGGCTATCAACTCCAGGAGGCGTCCCCGGAAGAGATCGCCGCCGCCGGGTTCGGGCTCATCGTCATCGACTACTCACGGGACGGGACCGATGCGGGGATGTACTCCCGGAACGAGATCAAGGCGATCGCCGCCGCGGGCACGATCCCGATCGCATACATCAGCATCGGCGAGGCGGAGGACTACCGCTTCTACTGGAAGACGGGGTGGGAGGAAGATCCGCCTGCATGGCTCGGACGGACGAACCCGGATTGGCCCGGGAACTACAAGGTGCGCTACTGGGATCCGGCCTGGAAGGAGATCGTCCACTCCTACCTCGATCGGATCGTATCCCAGGGATTCTTCGGAATCTACCTGGATATCGTGGACGCGTTCGAGTACTGGAGCGATCCGAGGAACG
>JAJRTG010000155.1 GCA_024278395.1 Fidelibacterota bacterium
CCTTTAGATACAGGAAAAGTTGCCAGCGTTACCGAACCCTTTCGCCCGGATTTTTAAATTGCTACACGGGAAAGACAGGCCCAACCTGCTACATAGGCTCAAACTTAAGTACCTGTTTCACCCGCTTGATCCCGGCGGGATGGTCGTAGAACAGTAATTCAACGAGCGGATGTGGGGCGGCATAGCGCAGGTTTTGGTCACAGAGTTTAACGTCAATGCGAGCCTACGCCTACAGCCCGTGAGCGAGCGCGCGATCGACGACGATAAAAACCGTGAGGAACATCACAGAGAAAGCGGCGATCCTTTTTGTCTCCATTATCACGTAGCCGTTCCGAAGGGCAGAACCGGCGAGCAGGCGAGGAACCCTGTCAAGAGGGATTGGAGTCGGATGCCTACTCTCGGCATCTCTGCCTGTTTGGGTCGCTGCACCGTACAGTCCATGTTGAACCTGTGTCTAACCGTTGCGAGCCCTGTGGCTAGCCGGGGAACGGTTTAGCTGGAAGAGACTGGCTGCCATTCGGAGGGAGAGGATCGTCCTTGCCTCAGCTTGACCTAAAGTCCCCTTGGAGCACCCCTGCGCCGCGACGCTCCCAGCCTGCGTGCGGACGCGGGGCACTCACTATATCTTTTGAATTTCTACCAGGTCGCTTTGGCGTTCCGGCCGCGGGGGCGGCCGCGGGGACGATAGGACCTCGCGCCCAGGCGCGATTGGGCGGACTTCATCGTCTGAAACTGGCTCTCCGGCGTGAATCCGCCGTACTCGAAGCCGTCGAGCCGTCGCCGCTCGATCTTCTCCCCGAGGACCTTCTCGATATCGCGCACCATCAGCGCATCCGCGTAGGTGGCCAGCGTGAACGCCTCTCCGGTCCGCTCGGCGCGGCCGGTGCGGCCGATGCGGTGGGTGTAGGCGTCGACCGTATCGGGCATGTCGTAGTTGATCACGTGTGATATGTTCGTCACGTCGATCCCCCGCGCCGCGATGTCGGTGGCCACGAGGATGTCGTACTTGCCGTTGCGGAAGCCGTTGATCGCGTTCTGCCGCTGGTTCTGCGTCATGTCCCCCTGCAGCGCCGCGGCGCGGTGCCCCTGCTTCTTAAGATACGGGGCGAGGTTGCGGGCGCGGTGCTTGGTCCGGGTGAACACCAGGACACGCCCGGTCGCGGTCCGCTTCAACATCGCGGCGAGCAGTCCCTTTTTGAGGGTGTTCGGCACCGGGTAGAGGGCGTGGGAGACCGTCTCCACCGGCGCGATCATCCCGATCTGCACCGTGGCGGGATTCCTGAGGATCCGGTCGGCCAGGGCGCGGATATCCCGCGGCATGGTCGCCGAGAAGAACAGGGTCTGGC
The DNA here is from genome assembly GCA_024278395.1 of Fidelibacterota bacterium. GTDB lineage: Bacteria > Bipolaricaulota > Bipolaricaulia > UBA7950 > UBA9294 > S016-54. Next base: position 1,347 of record JAJRTG010000155.1, read on the forward strand.
GTTTCTCCGGCAGATGCTGGATGATGCGGCGGATGTCGGGCAGGAACCCCATGTCGCACATGCGGTCCGCCTCATCGAGCACCAGGACCTCCACCCGCGACAGGTCGATCGCCCTCTCACCCATGTGATCGAGGAGACGACCCGGACAGGCGACCACGATCTCGACGCCGCGGCGCAGCGCCGCAAGTTGCGGCCTCTTGCTCACGCCTCCGTAGATGGAGACGCTGCGTACGTCCGTCCCCCTGCCCAGCTCGATCGTCGCCTGGTGGATCTGCTCCGCCAGCTCGCGCGTCGGCGCGAGGACGAGGGCGCGTACATGCCTCGATCGTCCGTCGAGCAGGCGCTGCAGGATCGGAAGAATAAACGCTGCTGTCTTGCCGGTTCCGGTCTGCGCTATCCCCAAAACATCGCGCCCTTCGAGCACGATCGGGATCGCTTGGTCCTGAATCGGGGTGGGGGTGATATACCCGGCTGCTTGGATCCCGGCGGCGATGCGCCGGTCGAACGAAAACTTCTCGAAACTCACTAAAAACACTCCTTGGCTCCGGTGAGCCAAGTCGCACTCTCAGCTCTGTTTAGGTTTGCAATTTGTCTTGGAACTACGATGCGAACGCATTGCTATCGGAAACTGGACAAAGTATACCCGACGGAGAACGAATATTCAAATTTCGCGGGATTTGCTAAATTTTAACGAGGCGGATTGCGGACTGCGCCAGGATTACGGGCGGTGCCGGTGCACCGCCCGTAACGCTCAGTTTACGATCAAGGTGAGATCCTTCGTCGTCTCTTCTCCTCCGGCGAGGGCCTTTAACCGGAGCACGTACTTCCCCGGCTTTACGCCGGACAGGTCAAGCTTCATCCCGAAGAGGGGAAGCTCGGGATCGAGGCGCCTCGTCGTCACCGACATCCCCGTGGGGATGCCAGTGACCGACAGGGTCACCGGATCATCCGTCCCGAAGACGAACACCGGGAACTCGGGGCTCCGCCCGACGTCCGTGGAGAAGTAATCGGGGACTGTGACGATGTGGAACGGCAGACGATCTCCGCTTTTGCTCATCGTGCCTGCTCCCAAGCCGGCATAGGAGTAGTCCGCGTCCGCAGCCGCGAGCGCCGCTCTCTCAAATGCCTCCAGGGCGCGCTCGGTGCTGACATCCCTCCTCTCCTGGTCGTTCGTGTGCATGGCGGTATTCGCGTACTGCACTCCTCTTAAATACTCCCGGACGGCACCGCTGACATCGGCGCCCCGGGTATACGCGTCCGCGACTAGGGAAGCAGCGATCGCCTCGGGCCAGCGCAGGTAGTAGCTGAGCAGGCTCTTCCGCAGCTCTCGCATCTGCGTCCCGCTTAAACCGGCGGGATTTCCCTTCTCGTAATTGACCTCGTAGAATATCGTCCAATAGCTCTCTTTCAATGGCTCGAATACCTTGGCGATGATCTTCTTAAAATCGCGTACCTTCTCGGTGAGTACCTCCGTCAACGGCGGCGGCGGGGTCTTGCACTGTCCTTCATCTTTGAGTACGTCCACGTGAATCCCCACCTCCACGCGGGCGCTCCCATCCGGGCCATCGAGCAGGATTATCCCGTCTTTTTCCCCCTCGAGCGCCACTGCTCCCTTGCCCAGATCGTCGTTGCCGTTCAGATACAACAAGCCAGCGGTCATAACACCGCCGGCGATGGAGGTAGCAGCCCCAGGCCATCCCTTCCACATTTTGAACAGGGCCGCCTGTGCCGCTGTCTTGAGAATGTTGACCACCTGTTCCTTCGCACCGTTGTCCACCTCCGCCAACGAAGCCGAGATGATCACTCGGCTGGGCGGGCTGCACTCCTTCCCCAGGGTCAACATCCTTGCGATGATCCATCGGTTCGTCTCGTCCCAATTGAGGTCGGTAGTGTAGGCCTCCGCGCTGATGCTCCCGGCGTTGCTCTTCGCCTTCACGACAAGCAGAAGCTCAGCGTTTCCGTCCACCCCGTCGTCCTGGTCCTGAAGCAGCTCCACCGCCAATATCTCGATCCGCACCTCGATCGGAGGCGGTCCCGGTGGGTCCCAGTCCCCCGCCCCGATGACGGGCCAGAGGAGCACGGCCCAGGCCATCAGCAGGGGCACCAGCCATCGCCCAACCACTCGCGTGCGTGCCATCGGCATCACCCCTTGTGTCGTTCGGTTGATCCATCCTATATGAGTCGGATAATCGCTGTCAAATGCCGGGAAGATCGTGCTGAATGTCTTGTCCGCCCATATCGGGATCAGGTATACTCTGAACGGCTGCCTCCCGAGCAAAAGAGCCTCTGCAACGACGGAACGGGCAAGGAGGACGATGTGTTTCCAATTCGAGACACCGTTTTGAGGAGGGAAACCCCACTCGCGATCTGGGCGCTCATAGCGGTCAACGTCATTGTCTTCCTCATCGAGATCTCCCTTCCCCAACACACCCTGGAGTGGGTCTTCTACCACTTCGGCCTGGTCCCGGCGCGTTACGCCGACCCTTACTTCAAGTCCTGGTTCGGCCCGACCGCTGATTCCGTATGGCCGTTCATCACAAACATGTTCCTCCACGGAAGCTGGATGCACCTGATCGGGAACATGTGGGCGCTGTGGATCTTCGGTGGAAGCGTGGAGGACCGGATGGGACACTGGCGGTTCGTAGCCTTCTACTTCATCTGCGGGATCGCGGCGAGCCTCACCCACTACGTCACCAATCTCCACTCCACGATCCCGGCGCTGGGGGCGTCCGGGGCGATCGCCGGGGTTATGGGGGCTTATCTTTTCATGTTCCCAACGGCTCAAGTGATCACCCTCATCCCGCTCGGGTTCATCCCGTTCTTTGTCCCAATACCCGCGGTGTTGTTCATCGGCGCCTGGTTCCTGACGCAGCTGTTCGCCGGGGTGTACGCGCTGGTGGCGCCGCAGTTCGGAGGTGGAATCGCGTGGTGGGCCCATATCGGGGGGATGGTGGCCGGGATGCTCCTGTTCCAGCTGTTCCGCCGCCGCACCCATTTCAACGATGGAATATACTCACACTGACAACGAAAGGAGGACGATATGGACCGGATGTGCGACGTCTGCGGAGTGAGGCCGGCCGTGCACCACGTGGTGGTGCGCCGGGGAGGTAAGGAAGAGGAGCTCTACCTGTGCGACGAGTGCTACGTGGATCGGTTCGGGGCGGAACGCTCTCCGTGGGAATCGCTGTTCGGCGGCCTGTGGGGGGAGTTCTTCGGGGATTTCTTCCCGGAGTCCCGGTTGCGGGAGACGCGGCGTCCGCGGCGGGAGTCCGTTGACATCGCTGAATGGCTCTCCGAACCAGCGCGTGAGGCCCTGGCCCGTTCAGCGGAGAAGGCGGCGGAATGGGGAAGCGATCTCATCGACACCGAACACCTCCTCCTCGCGCTTCTCGACACGCAGGTCGTGCAGGCCCTGTTCAAGGGGGTGAAGCTCAACCCCGATGATGTGGTCCAATACATCGAACACAACGTCCCCCGCGTGGAGCGGGAGGTGAAAAAAACCGAGCTCGCTCCCCGGCTCAAGCGGGTGCTGGTCCTGGCATCCGAGGAGGCGCAGCGGCTGGGACACTCCTACATCGGACCGGAGCACCTGCTGATCGGACTGGTACGGGAGACGGACGGCCTGGCCGGGGATCTCCTCCGCAAGTACGGACTCACTCCGGAGGCGTTGCGACAACAGGTGGTGAA
>JAJRTG010000156.1 GCA_024278395.1 Fidelibacterota bacterium
AAGATCCGGCGCCGCATGTCGTACATCACCCGCTGGCCGGTGAGCTGCAGGAGGTAGACCTGCCCCACCCCGAAGATGAACCGCACGAGGAGCGCGAGCGCGAATATCGCCGCGAGCCTGATCACCCCGGCGATCGACGCCTCGCGCAGCGCCTCGACCGCGTCCGGTGGCAGGGCGCGCAGGTCGGAGTCGGAGGCGATGTACCCGCCGGGGACCGGGGTGAACCGATCGGGGTGCTCCGCTACCACTGATGCGCCGGGGCTCCCGTCGGGGACGAATAAGTAGCGGTCCCGGGAGATGGCTCCTCCCCTGTCCCATTCCTCGCGCGTCCCGGGCGCGACCCTCCGCAGGTCGACGAGGTAGCGCCCGTCGCCGAGCCGGATCGCTCCATCCACGGCGGGCGGGGCGGAGAGGGTCACGATCGCGTCGGGGAGGGTGAGGAACTCGTCGATCGCGACCTTGGTGATGTAGGGAAGCCCGAGCTGGATCCCGGTCAGAAGGAGGATCAGGACCACGCAGACCGCGAACAGGCGCCAGTATGGAACGAGGAAGCGCAGGAGCCGTTTCATCAGGCGCAGGTCGAACGCCTTGCCCAGGACTTCGTCGTCGTGCGGGTTATGATCCATCCGTCACCTCCTGCTGCGCCTGCTGCAGGCGCCAGATCCGCCGGTACAGGCCGTCCTGCGCCAAGAGCTCTTGATGAGTCCCATCCTCGACGATCCTCCCCTTGTCGAGGACCACGATCCGGTCAGCGTGCATCACCGCGGAGAGGCGGTGGGCGATCACGATCGCCGTGCGCTCCTGGAAGAAGCGCTGGAGGTTGCGGAGGATGAACGTCTCCCGCTCGGCGTCGACCGCGGAGAGGGGATCGTCGAAGATGAGGATCCGCGGGTCGAGGAGGAGCGCCCGGGCGATCGCCACCCGCTGCTTCTGCCCGCCGGAGAGGGCGATCCCCCGCTCCCCGACCAGGGTGTCGTAGCCGTCGGGGAAGGAGATGATCTCATCGTGGATCCCGGCGAACTCGGCCGCCTGGACGATCTCCTCCTCCGAGGCCTCCGGGTTCCCGAACGCGATGTTCTCCCGGATCGTCGCCGAGAAGAGGAACGGGTCCTGGGGGACGAACCCGATGAGCCGACGCAGCTCCGCAACCGCGAGCTCGCGCACGTCGACCCCTCCCAAGAAGACCGTCCCCGCCGGGGGGTCGAAGACACGGGGGATGAGGTGGGCGAGGGTGCTCTTGCCCGCGCCGGTCAGCCCGACGATCCCCAGGGTCATCCCCTCCGCGATCTCCAGGTCGATCCCGGACAGGGCCGGCCGGTTCCCGTTCGCGCTCGGATAGGTGAAGGTGAGGTCCCGGATCTCGATCCCCGCCCCCTTGGGGCGGCGCGGGGTCGGGGGATCGGTGATCTCCGGGGCGACGGCGAGGAGGCGGTTGATCCGGCCGAGCGACGCGCTCCCCCGCTGCAGGAGGTTCACCGCCCAGCCGAGGGAGATCATCGGCCAGGTGAGCATCGTCAGGTACTGGGTGAACGCGACGAAGTCCCCGAGCGAGATCGACTCCCGGATCACGCTGACCCCGCCGATCCAGAGCACGATCGCGAGCGTCGCGCCGGAGAGGAGCTCGATCAGCGGGTTGAACAGCCCCCACACCCGGACGAGCGCCATGTTCTTGTCCACGAACCTCTCGTTCACCCGGGCGAAATCGCGGGCCGTCCCCTCCTCCTGCACGAACGACTTCACCACCCGGATCCCGGCGACGTTCTCCCGCACCTTCTCCATCACCTCGGAGAAGACCTGCTGCACCGCCTCGAACCGGTGGTGGATCATCTTCCCGAACCCGAGCATGAAGGCGGTGAGGATCGGAAGCGGGAGGATGGCGTACATGGTGAGGCGGGGGTCGATCGAGAGCATGATCCCGATCGCCACCGGGATCATGAACAGGGGATCGGCGATCGTGAGGAGCCCGAACCCGCACGCGCGGCTGACCGCGTCGACGTCGTTCGTCGCGTGCGCCATCAGCTCTCCGGTCTTGCGATCGTTGTAGAACGAGGCCGAGAGCCGCAGGAAGTGCTGGTACAGCCGCTCGCGCAGGTCGCGCTCGATCCGCCGGGACGTCCCGATGAAGAAGTACCGCCACAGGAAGCGGAAGACCATGACGATCGCGGCCAGCCCGACGATGTACAGCCCGCTGCGCAGCACCCCGCCCTCCCCGCGCGCGAGCCGGTCGATCGCGCCCCTGATCACAAGCGGGACGAGGAGCCCGGCCCCGTCCACCACCAGGAGGGAGATGAACCCGGCGAGGACCCGCCCCCGGTACCGCCACAACCAGCCCGCCAGCCCGCTCATCGCCGGTCCTCCCCCAGGTACGCGTCCAGCATCCGCCCCACCTCGGCCGGTGCGTGCGGCCGGAGGGCGTAGCGCTTCCGTTCCCGCTCCTCCCCGGCAGCGATCGTCACCTGTACCAGGCCGGCGAGGCGGAGGGCGTGCAGGTGGTGCATGACGGTCGGGGTGCGCAGCCGAAGCTTGCGGGCCAGCTCGGTCGGGGTGAGCGGCTCCTTCGCCAGGTAGCGGAGGATCTTGAGCCGGGTCGAGTCGGAGAGCGCCTTGAGCGCGCGCAGAAGCGTATCAGGGACCGTCTCCCCCGGGATGAGGGAGTCCGCGGCCGGCCGCGCCCCGAACAGACAGATCCGGCGGGTCGGCCCGACGGGGACCAGCATCATCAACGGGGTGATCCAGTAGGACGGGACGAGCACCAGCTCCGCGCCGAGCAGCGGCTCATCGATCCGCACCCCCTGGGAGAGCTCCTCGAGCAGGTCCGCGAGCGGGAGCCTCCTGGCGAGGGCCTGCGCCCGGTCAAGGGCCGCCAGCAGCGCCGGCGCGATCCTCCTCTCCTCCTCGGCGAAGAAGACCTCATGGTAGCTCCACAGCGCGGCCAGGTACCCCTCGCCGAACGTCCCCGCCTCCGCCCAGGTGCCGAGGATCTCCCGCAGCTCCTCGTCCGTCGGAGCGTGCTTGCGCCTACCGGCCCTGTCGCGGGAGTAGGCGCGGAGAAGCTC
>JAJRTG010000157.1 GCA_024278395.1 Fidelibacterota bacterium
ATCGCTTCCTCGGTGAAATCGGAGGGGAGGACGTTCCCCTTGGCGACCGCGACCGCGATGCAATAGGGGAGGGAATGATCGGCCGTCTCCTTCGTCTGCGGGTCGTACTTCGACGGGTCGGACAGGATGTCCGCCCCCCGGGTCGTGGTCTTCACGGTGATCTCGGCCACCGCGTGCGGGTCGATCCGCTCCTCGGCCATCAGCTCGAGGACGGCGGTGATCGGCTGGTGGGTGAGGGCCTCGGTCGGGAACGCCTTGTACCCGCACCTGGTGATGAGGAACTCCTCGCCGAGGCCGCGGGTCATCTCCTCCGCGCTCCAGCGGACGTTCGAGATTACCTCAAACACCCCTTCCTTCCCCTCGAACAGCTCGACCGGGCCGGTGTAGCCGGTCGCCGCCAGCAGGGCAGCGCGCACCCCGGCCTCGACGGCCAGCGGATCGGCGGTGTTCTTCATGTTGGTGAGCTTCCCGGCCACCACCCCGCCGAGGGTGAAGTGGCTCGATCCGGATATCCCGACCGCAGCAACAAGCTGGTCCACCGTCAATCCGAGCATCCTCCCGGCAACGAGCGGGCTGACGAACTGGGTGAGGGAGGCGTGATGCCAGCCGACCTCGCGGATCCCGGGATCGGCGGCGTGGCACAACCGCATCTCGAGCTCGTAGGCGATGACGATCCCTGTGATCAACTCTTTCCCGGAGAGTCCGTTGAACTCGGCCGGGGCGAGGGCGGCGGGGATGATGTCCGAGGGGTGTGACGGGTCGTTCACCCAGTAGATGTCGTTGTAGTCCATCGCCCGGATGAGCAGCGAGTTCATCAGCGCGGCGTTGGGGAGGTTCGTCCGCGTCCCGTGCCCGATCACCGTCGCCTGTTCGGCTCCCCCGAGCCCCTGGATGTAGCTGTGGGCCTGGCGCATGTCGGCGTGGTCGAGCGCGGCGAGGGCGCAGCCGATCGAGTCGAGCAGAAACCGCTTCGCCTCCCGGCGGGCGTCGTTCGGGATCGCCTCGTAAGAGAGCGTGGACGCGAACTTCGCCAACTTCTCGCTTATCGAACCCATCATCCCTCCTCGATCGCGGCGGCGATCGCCTGCGCCATCTCGCTAGTCGTCGCGTCACCACCCATGTCGTAGGTGCGGACCTTCCCGTCTTTGATCACGCGCTCGATCGCGCGCTCGATCGCCGCCGCCTTGTCCCGCTCCCCGAGGTAGTCGAGCATCATCTTCGCCGCACGGATGGTGGCGATCGGGTTCACCTTGTTCATCCCCGCGTACTTGGGGGCGGAACCGTGCGTCGGCTCGAAGATCGCGTAGTCGTCCCCGATGTTCCCCGCGGCGGCGAACCCGAGCCCGCCGACGAGCTGGGCGGCGAGATCGGAGATGATGTCCCCGAACATGTTGGACGAGACGAGCACGGCGTAATCCTGCGGGTTCTTCACAAGCCACATGCACATCGCGTCCACGTTCGCCTCGCGCAGCTCGATCCCCGGATAGTCCTGCGCGATCGCCCGCGCCTCGCGCACCATCAGGCCCGATGTCTCGCGGATCACGTTCGGTTTCTCCACCACGGTCACCGACCCGTAACCGTGCTCCCGCGCGTACGCGAACGCGTCGCGCACGATCGTACGGCACGCATTGCGCGTGAATATCCGGGTCGACACCGCCATGTCCTCGTTCGAAACATCTCTGAACCGCTCCATCTTCGGATGGGTCTCGAGCGCCCTGCGCACGGCATCGGGAACCGGATGCCACTCCACCCCGGCGTACAGCCCCTCGGTGTTCTCGCGGAATACGACGAGGTCGATATCGTCGCGGAAGTTGAGCGGGTTTCCCGGGTAGGCCTTGCACGGCCGCAGGTTGGTGTGCAGGTTGAACAGCTGGCGCAGCCCCACGATCGGGCTCGAATAGACGTATCCCTTCCCCTGCAGCTCCGGCGCGAGCTCGGCCGCCGCTTCGTCCTTCGGCTTGGAGGTAATCGCCCCGAACAGGCAGGCGTCCGTCGATTTCAGAAGCTCGATCGTGCGGTCGGGAAGGGGATTCCCCTCCGTCTTCCAGAACTCCCAGCCGATGTCGCCGTGGATGTACTCCGCGTCGAACCCGACCCGGTCGAGGACGACCCGCGCCGCGTCCAGGACCTCTTTCCCCACCCCGTCTCCGGGAAGCCAAGCGATCTTATACATCTGCCTCCTCCTTCGTTCTAGCTGGCCGATAGGTTACCACGTTGGTGGACCACTTTGCCATTGAAGATCGTCACCATGACACCCATGTCCTTGATCCCGTCCGGTTCACGGAACGGGTCGCCGTCGAGGATCACGAGATCGGCGAGCATACCGGGGGCGATCGTCCCCTTCTCGTCCTCCTCGTGCGCGGCGTACGCCCCGCCGCGGGTGTAGGCGCGGAGCGCCTTCTCCGGGGTGATCCGCTGGCCCGGGAACGGGGCGTTCACCGCCCAGTGGACCCCGTAAAGGGGGCCGAACGGCATGCAGTCCGATCCGAACGCAAGCGGAATTCCGGCGGCGAGCAGGCGCGCGAACGGGTTCATCTCCGCCGTCCGGTCTCGCCCAAGCCGGTCTTCGTACATCCCGCCGGGCAGGCCCCACTCCCCCACGAAGTTCGGCTGCATCGACGCCACCACTCCGAGGCGAGCCGCCCGTACGATCTGCTCGGGAGTCGGCATCTCGAAGTGCTCGATCCGATGGCGCAGCTCCTTTCTCACCGCGGCATCCGCACGCTCCAACACATCCAAGACAAGCCCGATCGCCCGGTCCCCGATCGCGTGAATCGCGAGCTGGACGTCGCTCTCGTGCGCCTTCGTCACCGCCGCCGCAAGCTCCTCCGGCTCCCAGGTGAGCGTCCCGATCCTTTCCGGCGCCCCGCGGTAGCCGTCGGTGACCGCCGCGGTCATCGAGCCGATCGAGCCGTCGGTGAGGATCTTGACCGGACCAAGACGGAGGCGCTCGTCACCGAACCCCTGCCCCAGCCCGAGGTCGATCACATCGTCCAGGTACTCCACCCCCGGGAGCATGGTCACCCGCACGTCCAACCCTCCGGAGGCGCTCAGCTTGCGATACGCCTTGATCCTCGTCCCGTCGACGTAGGCGTCGTGCACCGATGTCACTCCGAGGGAGTGCGCCCTCGCCGTCGCCGCCCTGATCCCGGCGACGTACCCGTCGACATCGGGTTGCAGCACCTTCGCCAGTTCATCCCCGGCGTGCTCCTTCAGGACGCCGGTTTCTGCCTCCTCGCTCCCGATGGTCCCCGGCTCGATGCTCACCCGCTCGAGCGCCGCGGAGTTGACGCTCCACAGGTGCCCGTCGATCCGGCGGAGGGCGACCGGGTTTTTCGGGGCGGCGCGGTCCAGCTCTTCCCTGGTCAGGTAGCTCCTCTCCCCCTCCCACTTGCTCTCGTCCCAGTCGGTGCCGATCACCCACTCCCCCGCGCCGATGGCCGCGGCCCGGGCCGCCACCGCGCGCAACACATCGGCCTTGGAAGCCGCTCCCCGCAGGTTCAGCTGGGTCTCCCTCACCCCCATGATGGCGAAGTGGGCGTGGGCATCGATGAACCCGGGGAGGCCGACGCGCCCGCCGGCGTCGATCACCCGGGTGGAGGATGCGATCCCCTCCTGTATCTCCACATCGCTTCCCACCCGGGCGATCCGACCGCCCACGATCCCCACCGCCGCCGCCATCTCGCCGGGAGCACGCATGGTGTGGATACGCGCATTGGTGATCGCCAGATCGAACTTGATCACGCTTCCTTCCTCCCCATCATCGATGGGACAACATACCGCGACCTCCCATCGATGTCAACGGAACGAGGCGAGGGAACCACTTGAAAAACACTTCGCCCATGCTCGACAATCGGCACAATCCAATTGTTAGTGGAGGAAGAGATGCTCAAATACCTGGTCCTGTTGGTCTTGCTCCTGTTACCGGTTTCCACGTTCGGATCACCCGCCACCAATTCCGTCGTCATCGCCGTATCGGACGAACCGCCGAGTCTCGATCCGACGACGAACGCCGCGGCGGCGATCGATCAGATCTTGAACCAGAACGTCTACGAGGGACTGGTACGAGCCGATCGGAACGGAGATATCGAGCCGGCGCTCGCC
>JAJRTG010000158.1 GCA_024278395.1 Fidelibacterota bacterium
CCGACCGCGGCGGCGATGTACTCCGGCCGCTTCCTGATGTCGGCCGGATCGATCCGGATCAGCCCGAGCGGGCAGACCGCGGCACACGGATTGCACGGGATCTCCTGCTGGCAGTGGAACACCGGGAATACCCCCTCTTCCTGCGCCGGGACCTCCTCGGGATACACCTTCCCGGGCTTCGACTTCAGGATCTCCGCGGTGCGCGCCCACTCGGGTGGGACCGCGCCCTTCTCCACGCCCAACGCGCGGGCGATCTCCATCCCCTTGATCTTCCCGGAGAAGATGGCGGCCGATGCCTCAGCGATCTCCTCCGCGTCCCCGGCGGCGAAGACGGTGAACCCGAACTCCCGCGCCTTGTCGTAGAACTCGTTCACCGGGTCGAGCCCGACCGCGATGAGCACAGTATCGCAGGCGAACGATTTCTCCGTTCCCGGGATCGGGCGGAACCGCTCGTCGATCTGCGCGATCGTCACCGATTCGACCTGGTCACGCCCGTTGGCCGAGATGATGGTGTGCGAGGTGTAGATCGGGACTCCCATACGCACGAGCTTGTCGCGGTGCACCTTGTATCCCCCGCACTCGGGGAGCGCCTCGACCAGGCCGACGACCTCGATTCCGGCCTGCAGGGCGTGATAGCCCGCGATCAGGCCGACGTTCCCTCCCCCGACGATGAACAACCGGTCCGCCGCCTTGACCAGGTCGCGGTTCACCAGGGTCTGGAACGCGCCCGCCCCGTATACCCCGGGAAGGGTGTTCCCCCGGAAGACGAGCGACCGCTCCCGCGCCCCGGTGGCGACGAGGAGGACCTGCGGGGCGACGAGGACGTAGCGGCTACCGCCCTTCAGGATCCCGACCTTGTGGTCGCTGAACACCCCGAGCGCGGTGGAATTGAGCCACACCTCGACCGAGGCGTGGCTCCTCACCTCTTGTTCGAGCTTGGTCGCGATGTCGATCCCGCGCGTGCCGGCGTAGACGGCGTCGTACGACCCGAAGAACTTGTGGGTCTGGAGAACCAATTTTCCGCCGAGGCGGTGCTTGTCGTCGACGATGAGGACCTTCACTCCGCGCTTTCCCAGCTCGATCGCCGCCGACAGCCCGGCCGGCCCGCCGCCGAGGATGAGGACCGGGACCGCGATTGTCTCTATCTCGCGCAGCGGTGGGATCCCCTCCACCTCCGGAAGTACGGGGAGCCCGTCGAGCGGGGCTACGTGCATTCCCGGTTTCACCCCGGTCGTGCACGATTTAACCGGGATCCCGTCGGCGATCACCATGCACTGGGCGCACTGCCCGTTGGCGCAGAACAGCCCCTGCGGGGATCCGTCGCGGGGATGGTGACCGAAGATGCGGATCCCGTTTGCGAACAGCGCCGCGGCGATCGTCTCTCCGGGGTAGGCGGTGAGCGATTTTCCGGCGAACGTGAAACGGAACGGCTCACCGCGCGAGACATACAGGATCGGATGAGCCTCGATTCTCGTCATCCCTTTTTCTCTCCTTTCAGGATGTCGTCAATCGGAAGCCAGCGGGGAACGGATCGTCATTTGCCAGCACCAGAGTCCCGAACCCGGTGATGTGGGCCGACCCACGCACCTCGGGGACGATCCCCGGCCTGTTCCCCACCCGGGCCTCGCTTACGATCCTCCCGACAAATTCGGTGTCGATTATACTGCGGTGATGGTATTCCTCTCCTATTTTCAGTTCACCCTTCGCGTGAAGGAGGGCCATCTTGGCGCAGGTGCCGGTCCCGCAGGGGGAGCGGTCGACCTGGCCGTGGGCGAACACGACCGCGTTGCGCGCCGGCGGCCCTTCGGTGTAGAACTCGACCAGCTCCACCGCCAGCTTTTCCCCTGTTCCCGGGTGGGTGAATGAATGGGCGGCGTTTATCCGGGCCCTGATCTCCAGGCCGCGCGCCACCAACTGCGGGAGGTTCTCCTGGGATAGTGCCAGCCCCACATCACCTGCATCGACGAGGGCGAACAGGTTCCCCCCGTAGGAGATCGCGACCGGGACCCCGTCGATCTCCACCGTCCGCAGATAGAAGGACTCGACGTTGCGGAACGCGACCGCCCGCACCTCGCCGCGGCTCCGCTCGATCCGGCAGCGGACGAGGCCGGCCGGCGTGTCCACCGTCACCTCGTCACCCGTGATCCCGCCGAGCGCGGCGAGCGCGGTCACCGCACCGATCGTCCCGTGGCCGCACATGGTGAGGTATCCCCCGAGGTCGAGGAAGATGAGGCCGATATCCGCCCGCGGATCGGCAGGGGGGAGGACGAGCGCCCCGAACATATCGGAGTGTCCGCGCGGCTCGCGCAGCAGGAACCCCCGCAGGGCGTCGGCGTTATCCGCCAACCAACGCCGCCGCTCCTCCATGGTTGCCCCGCGGGGGAGCGGGAACCCGGCGGTGACGACGCGCGTCGGCTCACCGGCGGTGTGCGTGTCCACCACCTGCACTATGCGGCGGAAGTTCATCCCTTGATCAGCTCCTCCACCGGAGTGTAGTCGTAGTCGTATCCGAAATAACGCGGGCCGAAGGTGGCGATCCCCTTCTCCGTCCGCATGCGGGAATGGGCCGGGATGAGGACGACCGTCCCGCGGTAGCCGTAGCGGACGATGTCGGTGCGGATCGGCTCCCCGGTCGCCGGGTCGAGGATGCAGATCAGGTCGGGCGGCATGCACCGCACCTTCCCATCCACCTGCAGCGTCAGCCACTCGTTCTGGAAGTCGATCGTCGCTGTGCTCCCCTTGAACGCGTCGATCCCCTGCATGGTGATCCGCCCGAGGGAGAACCCCTTCGTCTTCTCCGCCCCGAACTCGCGGTCGATGTCCACGATCTTCCCCTGGAAGGCGCGGAATCCGCCGGTCACGGAGATTACCTCGGAGACCGGATCGAGGTGCTTGCGTCGTGCGAGGAACACCCTTCTCCCCAGCTCCCACGCCAGGGAGATTGAGCGCAGGATCGCGGTATCCTTCAGCTGGCGGCCGGTCATCGGATATCCGGCGATCCACGAGATCCCACCGTAGGCCATCGCCGCCCCGCGGATGATCCGCTCGGTGAGGACGGCGTCCTTGGCGTCGGAGATCGTCACGTGACCGTCTTCATCCGCCGCCGCCGTCGGCGCCGGGGACACGCCGTGAATGTAGAACGAGGTCATCTGTAGCTCGGGGAATGCGCGCCCCATCCCGTCGGCGTCGATCACCGGTACCCCGACCGCCCCGGCGACCGCCATCGGGACCGGTGTGTTCACCCCGCCCGCTTCCGGCGGTACAACCGCCTGGATCGGACGGCCCATGTAGCGGCGCAGTGAGTCATAGCACCAGAACAGCTCCTGCCCGTTCGGCGGCTTTTCCGTCAACACGAGGGCCGCCCCCAAGCAGCCGGCGATCGTGGCGAGAGCGTCATCCGGCATCGCCTCCGGGTCGATCATCAGGATCTCGTTTCCCTGTTCGACCACGTTGTACGCCCACAGAAGACCGATCTCCGGATCGCCCCCGCCCCCGGTCGCCAGGATCGATGCCCCGAGGGTGATCTCGGACAGGGCCTGCCGATCGATCACCCGGAACTCATCGACCCCCCATTGGGCAAGGATCTCTCTTGCACCCATAATCGTCTCCTTCTCGTCATACCAGCTCCCGCGGCGTCGCGGTCAGCACCTCGTGCCCGGTCGGGGTGACGAGGACCATGTCCTCCACCCGCGCCGCTCCCACCCCGGGGAGGTAGATCCCCGGCTCGACCGTGACCACCATCCCCGGCTCGAGGACCATCTCCACGTCCCGGTCCAGGATCGGCGGTTCATGGGTGGAGAGGCCGACCCCGTGGCCGGTCAGGTGGGGAAAATATTCCCCCAACCCTTCGGCCGCGATCATCTCCCGGGCGACAGCATCCACGTCACAGGCGCGTATTCCTGGTTTGATCGCGGCGATCGCCGCCTGCTGCGCCGCGTAGGCGATGCGGAATATCCGTCGTTTCTCCGCATCGACCTCGCCCACGGCGAACGTGCGCGTCAGATCCGAGCAGTAACCGTCGTACACCGCGCCCATGTCGAGGAGGGCGAGTTCCCCGGGCTGAAGCAGTTTGCGGGAGGATATCCGCTGCGGGAGCCACCCGTTCTCCCCGGACATCAGGAACGGCTCGAACGACACGCCCTCCACCCCTTCACGCAGCATGCGACACTCGGCCAGGGCGGAGAGTTCGGCCTCGGAGGCGCCGGGGCGGAGATGGTCGATCACCTCTCCCATCGCGCGGTCGGCGATCTCCGCCGCGCGACGGATGAGCTCGATCTCCTCCGGGGATTTCACCGCCCGCAGCCGCGTGGTCAGCGGCCTGACGTCGACCAGCTCGCATCCGGGTCCGACAAGCTCGCGGATATAGTCAGCCTGGGCCAGGGTGATGACATCCCGCTCCATTCCAACCTTTCGCACCTTGTCATTGAACAGTGGAGCGAGGGCGGAGAGGTAATTTGGGGTGTCCTCGGGGAACGGGACTATCCGTTCGATCCAGCAATCGCGCTTCGCCCGCTCCAAGTCAAGTTGGGCCACCAAGTAGACGGGATCCCGGTCCCGCGGAATAGCCAGTATCGAACTTATCACCCGGTTCAGCCGAAATCCGGTGAAATACCGCACGTTCGCCCGGTCGAACAACAGGATGAGGTCGAGCCCGGCCCGCTCCATTCCCTCCTGTAGCGCCGCCAACCGGCGCGGAAAAGCGATGGAATCAGAACAGTCCACGGATCTCCTCTTCCCGTTCCGGGTTCAGCATGTATACCTTCTTCGGAACGCGCGATTCGATGCTGGAATCGGCCTGGCTTGCCAGCTCGAGCACCACCATCTTCTCGGTGAGCGCTGCCAACAGCTCCTCCAGCTCTTGTGCCGGGATCCCCGATTTCTCCGCCAGCGCCTGGTGCTCGATGTACGGTTCATCGGCGATCGCCTTAAGGATATCGCGGTAAGGTGGGTCCGCGCTCAGCAGTGCGTTCAGATTCTCGTCCATTCTCACCTCCTCACCCGTTCAGTTCCTCGACCGGGACGTAATCCAGGTCGTAGCCGAAGTGCCGCGGGCCGAACATCTCGATCCCCTTTTCGGTGCGCATCCGCTCGTGCGCCGGGATGAGGACGATCGTCCCGCGGTAGCCGTAGCGCATGATGTCGGTGCGGATCGGCTCGCCGGTCTCCGCGTCGAGCACGGCGATGAGATCCGGCGGTAGACAGCGGACCTCCCCGTCGATCCGCAGGTTCAGCCACTCGTTCTGGAAGTCGAGCTGTGCGGTGTGCCCGCGGTGATCGTCGATCCCCTCCATCGTCACCCGTCCCAGGGTGAAACCCTTGGTCGCCTCGGAGCCGAACTCGCGGTTGATGTCCACGATCTTCCCCTTGAACACGCGGAACCCCTCCACCCCGCGCTCGCGGCGCAGGCTGTTGAGGAGCTCCTCGATCGGATCAAGGTGCCCGCGTCGGGCGTTCATCACCGCCTTCCCCACCGCCCAGGCGATGCTCTGGGAGTAGAGGATCGACGCGTCCTTGACCTGGCGGCCGGTCATCGGGTAGGTCGCCACCCACGAGATCCCGCCGTAGGCCATCGCCGCCCGGCGGGCCAGGTTCTCGGCGAGGACGTCATCGTCTCCGGTGTCGATCACGGTGACGTTCTCCCGATCGTCGACCGACACCGTGGGGGAGGCGTGCACCCCGTGCGTAACCCACGAGGTCATCTGCAGTTCGGGGAACGCGCGGTTCATCCCGTCGACGTCGATCACCGGCACCCCAAGCTCAGCCGCCGCTGCGTAGGCGACCGGCGAGTTGACCCCGCCGCACTCGATCGGGATCGTCGCCTCGATCGGTCGTCCGAGGTAGCGCTCCAGTCGGCGCATGGCGAGGTTGAGCACCCCGCCGCTCGGCGGCTTCTCGGTGAGGACGAGGGCCGCTCCCAGACAGGCCGGACTCGCCACCTGCACCTCATCCGGGACGTATTTCGGATCGACCATGATGATCTCCTTGCCCTCGTCGAGCACCTTGTACGTCCACAGAAGCCCGATCTCCGGGTCGCCGCCCCCGCCGGTGGCGAGGATCGAGGCGCCGAGGGTGATCTCCTCGATCGCGGCCCGGTCGATCACCCGGTAATCCATCACTCCCCAGGACTCGAGTATCTCGCGCGCGCCCATCACAGCACCTGCCCTTTCACGCGCACCCGGATCTTCTCGCGCTTGCCCGGCATGTAGGTGAACGGGATCTCTTCCACGTCGATCACTTCCACCGTGTCCCGGATCGCGCCCGCGGCGGCGGCATTCTCCACCGCCTGCTCGGTGACGCGGGCGATCGCACCGTCGCGCGCCTCCTGCTCCAGGTCGACCACCCCCTCGGCGTAGGCGCCGATCTCGGCGATCGTGGTTCCGACGGCGCCGCCCACCTCGAAGTGCTCCGGGCTGAGGACCTCGCTCACCCCGGCGATTTCCTCCTTGGGTACGACCATCGCACCGCCGCCGATGAAGATCGCCGGTACCGGCTCGGCGGTGGTCTTCATCTTGTCGATCGCCTCCTCGATGGTGACGCGGATCGCCTCCCAGGCGTTCTCCACCAGGGGTTTCGGAAGCTCCGCTATCTTCTCCGGATGGGTGACGAAGTCGGTCTTGAACACGTTCAGCTTGCGGTCGAGTTTTCCCAGCGCCACCGCGATGTCGTGCACGGTGAGGAGCGGACCGCCGAACGACTTTCCGAGCCGGACGAGGTTGTATCCCACGCTCTCCGGACCGAGGGCCTTGACTTCCTCCCCGGCGTGCTTCACGATCGTCCCTCCGCCGAGGGCGATCGACAGCAGGTCGGGGCAGCGGATGTTCGTCTTTACCCCGCCGATCGTCACCGTGATCGACGATTCGCGCGGGAACCCGTTAACGATGTAAGCGACGTCGGTCGATGTCCCGCCGATGTCGACCACCACCCCGTCCTCGATCCCAGACAGGTACACCGATCCGCGCACGCTCGCCGCCGGACCGGAGGCGACGGTGAAGATCGGGTAGTCAACCGCATAATCGGCGGACATGACGCTTCCGTCGTTCTGCACGATGTAAAGCGGAG
>JAJRTG010000159.1 GCA_024278395.1 Fidelibacterota bacterium
CCTCACTGCTGCGGGACCAGGCTCAACAGCTTCGGCAACCAAGCGGAAGTGAACACGTCAGCAGGGACGCCGGTGTTCACCTCGATCTTGGTCATGGTGACGACCGTTTTGTGCTTCGTCTGGACGTTCTCCATCTCCATCTTGGTCACCGCCCAGTAGCCGTCGATCTTCTCGATCTTGGAGTTGGTCTGGATCTTCTCCAGCTTGCCGGCAAGGTCGTAGTACTCGACCTTCACCGGCTTCCAGATGTCGTCCCGTATCCAAGAGATCATGTGGCTGTAGCCCTCTTCCTGGGGGTCTCGGGCGGTCGCCTTGACCACGTAGACGTGATGCCCGTCGTAGGTCTCCTCCCGCAGGATCTCGTAGTCGTAGTCGTTGATGTTCCGGTGCCCCATGTCGTCGTAGGTGAAGTCCGACCCCATGAAGCTCTGCGTCTTACTGTCGGCGTCGATGTGCTTGGTCAGCCCGAGGGACGGGAGGTACAGCCACATGTCGTTTGAGTAATCCGGAAGCTCGATGGTGAGGAACGCCGTTCCTTTCACGTCGTCCGGGGCGAGGAAGACGAGCGCCGTCTTTTTCGTCCCCTGCTTCCAGCTCCACATCTGCCGTTCCAGGGATTGCCCCTGGCTGTTGACCAGGGTCATCGTCATCAGAAGCCGCGCGTCGTCCGCCACCGGTGCGTTGTCGACGTTCTCGATGATCTGCCTGCCGGTGATGCCGCCGGCGAGCGCGGTCGCGCTCAGCGCGAGCACCCCGATCAGCACCATTGTCCACATCAACCTTTTTCCGTTTTTCATCGTAGTCCCTCCTTTTGGGAACGTGTTTTTTTATCCGCGTGAGCGGTCTTCATACCTTGTTTCTGATCATCAGCAGCGCCGCCGGGAGCAGGGTGAGCGCGGCGATCGCGCTGATCCCCATCGTCACGGCGACGAGCGCCCCTAAGGTGGCGATCGGTCCGAAGCTGGAGAAGAGCAACACCCCGAACCCGGCCGCCACCGCCACCGCGTTGTAGATGATCGCCCTCCCGGTGGTGCGGATCGTCTCGCTCACCGCGTCGTGCGGCACCACCCCGTCCCGCCGTTCGCGGCGGTACTTGGACAGGAAGTGCACGGTGTAGTCGACCCCGATCCCGATGGCGATGCTGGCGATCATCGTCGTCGCCGTGTCGAGCGGGATACCGAGCCACCCCATCACCCCGAAGTTGAGCGTTATCGTGAACCCGAGCGGGATCATGCTCAGCAGCCCGAACCGGACCGACCGGAAGATCAGGCCGACCACGAGCGCCACCCCGAACAGCGAGACGAGCAGGCTCAGGATCTGGCCGTGCACGAGCAGGTCGGTAAGGACCTTGAACAGGTAGGACGAGCCGGTGATCTGGACCCCAAATTTGCCGCCCGCTGTCTTCACGGCCTGGGAGTCGATCTCGTCGACCAGCTTTCCGAGCTGGGAGCTGGTGAGCGATTCCATCCGCATCGCGATCCGCGCCTCGTCGTAGTTGTAGTTGACCACGCGGGCGAAATCAGACGGATCGCCCGACATCTCGTAGAGCAGGATCTCCTGCGCCACCGCGTTGCGCGTCGCCGGGATCACGTGCTGCGCCGGGTCGTTGTCGTGCAGCGACTCGTTGATCTGGGCGACGTAATCGGCGATGGAGACTGTGTAGCCCACCTGCGGCAGCCCCTCCGCCCAGTCCTGCAGCGCGAGCATCGAGTTCAGGACCTGCGGGGATTTGATGTCACCATCGACGATCACCGACAGGTTCTCCGAGCCGCCGAAGCTGGTGTCCACCACCTCGGTCGCCTGCCTGACCGGGCTGTCCGGTCGGAAGAAGCGGAGGGTGTTCGTCTCCACGGTGAGGCGGGTCCCGCCGACCGCGGCGAACAGGAAGATCCCGATCCCCACGGCGACGATCGCCACACGGTGCGCCACCACCGCGCGGGCGAGCCGGTTCAGCCACGGGGCGAGGGCGAGCTGGGTCCGCCGCTGCGCCTGCACGGCGCGGCGCATGATCCCCTTCGGCACTTCGCTCAGCTCGAGCACGGCCGGGATCATGGTGAGGGTGATCGTCAACGCGGCCATCACCCCGAACCCGACGAACAGCCCGAACTGCATCACCTGGCGCACCGGCGATGTGCCGAGCGACAGGAACCCGACCAGGGTGGTGATGCTCGTCAACACGACGGCGAGCCCGATGTGCCGCATCACCAGGCGGATCGCGTCCCGCTTCTCCCTGCCCGCCCCGACACCGGAGTAGTAATCGGTAAGGATGTGGATCGCGTCCGCCACCCCGATCGCGATCAGCATCACCGGAAGCGTCGTGCTGATCATCGCCATCGTCGTCCCGGTCCACGCCATCAGCCCGACCGTCCAGATCGTGCTGATTAGGACGACCGCAAGCGGGAGGAGAACCCCCTGCAGCGTGCGCAGGGACAGATACAGGACCACCGCCAGCACGAGCACCACGAACGGGACCAGCCGGACGAGGTCCGCCTTCATCGCGATCGACATCTCGGCGTTCACCGCCGGTCCGCCGGCGATGTAGAAGTCGGACGCGTTCGGCTGAGCGTCGGTTATCGCCCGGATCGCGCTGTACACCTCGCTGTCGTCGGCATCCGGCGTGAGCTCGACGATGAACCCGGCGTAGCGGCCGTCGCTGGAGATCACGTTGTCCACGTAGAGCGAGTTGCTCACCACGTAGTCGCGCAGCGCGGCCCGGGCCTGGGCATCCTGCGGCACGGTCGGCATCAGGTCGCGCACGATCAGGTCGCCGCCGCGCCCCTGCATCCGCTTCACCGTGGACAGGCTCACCACCTTGTCCACCCCGGACACGGCCTCGAACCTATCGGTAAGCTCGATCACCTGGTTCAGGGTAGCGACGCTGAACACATCGTCACTCTTGAGCGCCACCACGAGGATGTCCGTACCGCCGAACGTATCGTTCACCCTGTCGTAGAGCACGCGCGCCGGGTGATTGGCCGGGAGCATCGAATCGACCGAGTTGTCTATCTGCAGCCGCGGGACCCCGGCGGCGAACGCGATCGTAATCAGCAGGATCAGTACCAGCGTCGTCTTCGGCCACCGCAGGACCCAACGTGTCAACCTATCCATCTCTTTCTCCTTTTCTGGACCAGCTTTGTTTGTTATTAATCACTAACTTAAGTTCGGAAAAATTTTTACCGAATAGCGCGCTCGTACAGCGCCCATACCCGCTCAGCTCCGGCCGTCAACCGACCACGCCGCCCGTCAACCGACCACAGCAGAAGCTGTGTCTGAACCAGCCCCAGGTAGAGGGCGGCCGCCGCGCCCACGTCGAGGTCCGCGGAAAACTCACCGCCCTTTACCCCGGAGGCGAGCAGGCCCGCGATAAACCTGAGCAGCCGCTCAATACGGACGTCCAGTTCCCGCCGCAGCTCCGGGGCGTTAAAGTGGACTTCATCGGAGAACAGGATGCGCGCCATGCCGGGGTGCTCTTCGATCAACCCCAGGTGGGTCATGAACACGCGCCGCAGCCGTTCAGCGACGCCGCCGTCCCGCGCCGCCCGGGCGAGGGCGTCCATCACCCGATCGAATGCGGCTGAGATCGCAGCGTGTATGATGTCGAGCTTCCCGGAGAAGTGGCGGTATAACGCCGCTTCGGATACACCGATGCGGGCCGCGATGCGGGCCATGGTGAGCCCCTGTGTGCCCCCCATCGCTATCAGGTCTAGCACCGCCTGCTCGATCTCCTGCTGCCTCTCAGCGGTCGGTTTCCTCGGCATGTCATCACCCTTTAGTAAGTTAACGATTACTAACAACGAAGTATACACCCACCCGCCGAACATGTCAAGGCATCGGTTACCACCGGATCATCGCAGCTTCGGAAGACCGAACACCAGCGTTCCATCCCCAGGGGCGCGGGAAGGAGACGGGCCTTATATTCCCGCCCCGTCGGCGATGAGTTCCCGAAGCAGTGCGCTTCGGAACGGCACAGAGCCTGCAGCGCGGATAACTTCACCGGGGGAGACGTCGTGACGGACGACCGCGCCAGCCCCGATCTTCGCCCGCCTTCCGACGCGTATCGGCCCGAGTAGAACGGCGTTCGCTCCTATGACCACCCCGTCCTCGATCGTGGGATGGCGTTTCCCCGCGGCCCGGGAGGTAGCCCCGATCACGACACCGGAGTAGATGTGGACGTCGTCGCCGAGCACAGCAGTCTCGCCGATCACCACCCCCATCCCGTGGTCGATCACCACGCGCCTTCCGATCCGCGCACCGGGGTGGATCTCCACCCCGGTCCGCCTCCGGACGATATGGGCGATAAAGCGTGCGAGGAGCTTGAACCCGTGATTCCACAGGAAGTGGTTGATCCGATGCGCCCACAGGGCGTGCATTCCGGGATAGCAAAGCAGCACCTCCAGAAAGTGGCGCGCCGCCGGATCGCGGGCCTGTACCGCGCGTACGTCCTCACGTATTCGCCGCAGCATCCTTCACCTCCCAGAGATCAGTGGACAGGTAGCGCTCGCCGGTGTCGGGAAGGACCACGACGATCGTCTTACCAGCGCTATCCGGGCGCGCAGCCACCTGAAGCGCAGCCCACATCGCCGCTCCGGATGAGATCCCGGCGAAGATCCCCTCCTCCCGGCTCAATCGACGTGTCGTTTCAGCCGCGTCGGCATCGGAGACCGCGATCACCTCATCGAGAAGCCCCCGCTCAAGCACCTTGGGGACGAATCCGGCACCGATCCCCTGGATCCGATGCTTCCCGGTCTTCCCCTCGCTCAACAGCGGTGAGCCGGTCGGCTCCCCTCCGATGATCCGCACCCCGGGCTTGCGGGCCTTGAGGACTCTGCCCACTCCGGTCACCGTCCCTCCGGTCCCGATTCCGGCCACGAACAGGTCGACCCCGCCGGCGGTGTCCTCCCAGATCTCCTGCGCCGTCGTCTGCTCATGAATCCGGGGATTCGCCGGATTGTCGAACTGGGAGGGCATGAACGCGCCCGGGGTCGCAGCGAGGATCCTCCTCGCCTCCTCCACCGCCCCCTTCATCCCAAGGTCGCCGGGAGTGAGGACGAGCTTCGCTCCGAACGCCCGCAGGATCCGGCGCCGCTCGGCGCTCATCGTCTCGGGCATCGTCAGAACGAGGCGGTATCCGCGTACCGCGCACACGAACGCGAGGCCGATTCCGGTGTTCCCGGAGGTCGGCTCTATCACGATGCTCCCGGGTTGGAGGAGGC
>JAJRTG010000014.1 GCA_024278395.1 Fidelibacterota bacterium
ATGAGCAGATGTGGTTTCGCTCAGCGAACAGGAGCTCAAGGATCGTCCGGCGCATCTCCTTGACCTGCTCGGTCTGCGTGTTGACGGTCATCCCGTCCCGCACCGCGGTCGTGCACGCGGTGACGATCCGGACGTCGACATCCACTATACACAGCCGGCACGCTCCGATGTCCGGAAGCCCGTCAAGGTGGCAGAGGGTCGGTATGCGAATCCCATTCTCCTTGGCCACCTCAAGGACCGTCTTGCCGGGGGTCGCGCGGATCACTTCCTCGTCGATCCGTATCTCTATGCTATCCATAACCTG
This sequence comes from Fidelibacterota bacterium, assembly GCA_024278395.1. Taxonomy (GTDB): domain Bacteria; phylum Bipolaricaulota; class Bipolaricaulia; order UBA7950; family UBA9294; genus S016-54. Next base: position 305 of record JAJRTG010000014.1, read on the forward strand.
CACTCTCCTTTCACCGCCTGTCGAGGATCTCTATCGCACTGAACGGGCACACCTCGCGGCACGTCCCACAGCGAACGCACATCCCTTCATCGATAACGTACGGCGGCTTGCCCGGGGTACCGGAGATCGCCTCCACCGGGCACGCCCGCCGGCACTGATCGCACCCTCTGCACGCCTCCGGATCGATCCAATAGCGTACAAGGGCGGTGCACACCTTGGCACGACACCTGCCCTCCCGGATGTGTTCCTCGTATTCCTCCCGGAAGTAGCGCAGGGTGGAGAGGACCGGGTTAGGGGCGGTCTGACCGAGCCCGCACAGGGAGGCCCTCTGAACTGTCTCCGCCAACTGCTCCAATCGATCGAGATCGTCCGGTCTTCCTGCACCGCGGGAGATCCGCTCCAGGATCTCGAGCATCGCCGGAAGACCGACGCGACAGGGGACACACTGCCCGCACGACTCGCTCGCGGTGAACTCGAGGAAGAACCGGGCCAGGTTCACCATGCAGTTGTCCTCGTCCATCACGATCACCCCGCCGGAGCCCATGATCGCTCCCAGGGCTTGAAGGGATTCGTAGTCGATCGGGGTGTCAAGGTGCTCGGCCGGGATGCACCCGCCGGACGGCCCTCCGGTCTGTACCGCCTTGAACTCCTTCCCATCAGGAATCCCTCCGCCGATCCCGAAGATCAACTCGCGCAGGGTAGTCCCCATCGGAACCTCCACGAGCCCGGTGTTTATCACCTTCCCGGACAGGGCGAACACCTTAGTTCCCGGGCTCGCCTCCGTCCCGATCGATCGGAACCAATCGGCCCCGTTCAGGATGATGTGCCGTATGTTGCCGAAGGTCTCGACGTTGTTGATCAGGGTCGGTCTTTCGAACAGGCCCTGCACCGCCGGATAGGGAGGGCGCGGGCGCGGTTGCCCCCGCTTCCCCTCGATCGATGCGATGAGCGCCGTCTCCTCGCCGCACACGAACGCCCCCGCCCCCATGCGCAGTTCGATATCGAACGAGAACCCGGTCTCGAGGATATCCTCTCCCAGAAGCCCCATGCCGCGTGCCGCGGTGGTCGCGATCTTGAGGCGCTTGATCGCCAGGGGATACTCGGCACGCACGTAGATATAGCCGCGGCTCGCGCCGACGGCGTAGGCGGCGATCGTCATCCCCTCGATTACCGCATGCGGGTCGCCTTCGAGGAGCGAGCGGTCCATGAACGCACCCGGATCACCCTCGTCGCCGTTGCACACCACGTACTTCACGGACCCAGGGGCGTCGGCGACGAACTTCCACTTCCGGCCGGTGGGAAAGCCGGCTCCCCCCCGCCCGCGCAGGCCCGAGGCGGCTATCTCTTCCACCACCTCCTGCGGGCTCATCTCGGTGAGGACCTTTCCCAACGCGGTATAGCCGTCCGCCGCGATGTACTCCTCTATGTTCTCCGGATCGATCAGTCCGCAGTTTGCAAGGACGACCTTCTTCTGCTTGGCGAAGAACGGCACCTGCTTCCGCTCTTCGATGATCCGACGCGCCTCCGGGGTCTCCCACAGGAGGCGCTGCACCGGTCGGCCCTTCAGGAAGTGCTCCTCCACTATCTCGCGCGCGTCCTGCGGGCTGACCCGGATGTAAAACGCCCCGTCCGGGTAGACGACCATCACCGGACCGAGCTCGCACGGCCCCATGCATCCGGTCTCAACGACCCGCACCTCTTTTCCAAGCCCGTGCGCTTCGATCTCCCGGACAATGGCGGCGCGCACCTCGTCGCTGTGCGAGGAGAGGCAAGCCGCGCCGCCGCAGATGAGCACATCAATCCTCTTGGGCATCACTCCCTCACTTCGATCACGTACTCCGCCACCGGGTTCCCGTTCACAATGTGCTCGGCCACGATCCGCCGGGCTGCCTCCGGAGTCACGTTCCCGTACACAACCGTCGGTTTCCCTTCCTCGTGCACCTCAACCACCGGCTCGGCCGAGGCGAGCCCGCGCTCACCGCTCTGGGTGACGATGACCTCCGATAGGTCACGCTTTCCGATCTCGTCGAGGAACGCGGCGAGGACATCGCGCGCCCCGGCGGCGATCCCGCTCGTCCCCATTCCGACGATGACCTTCACCCGCGCCTTCCCGGTCCGCAGGGTGAGCTCCTTAGCCGCCCGTTCTCTGATCTTTCGTAAGTCTTCAAGCTTCATCGTTTCGCCCCCTTAGCTGTTCGGATAAGTAATCCTGCAAGAACCTGATCACCGCCGGATGGCTGATCCGCACCCCGCCGAGAAGCTCCGTGATCTCCCGGGTGGAAAGCTCAATGTCCTTGCCGTCGCAGTGGTAACCGATCCGCAGGGTCCTCCCCTCGCACATCACGAGAAGATCGAGAAAGGTGGCCGCCAGATCCCCAAACGGCGGGAGGTCGATATGAGACCTGCGGAACGTGGCGGTCACGGTCGTGCCCCTTCCCGGGCTGCTCTCGATGGAGAAGCTCCCGTCGCACTGTTCCGCCGTCTCCTTGAGAAGCGGTATCCCCAATCCGACCGCCTGCGGTGATTTGCTGGAGTAGAACCCCTTCTCCACCGCTGCGAGCGATTCGGGGGACATCCCGATCCCGTCGTCGCTCACCCGCAGTGTCAATCGGTCATCGACGCACAGTATCTCCACATCGATCCGCTCCGCCTCGGCGGCGATCGCGTTCTGCACAAGGTCAAGAATGTGCATATCGAGCTCCTCGATCATTCCCGATACTCGGCGAGAACCTTTTTGATCTTCTCCCGATCGAGCCTTCCGTAGACCTCGTCGTCGATCATCATCACCGGTGCAAGTCCGCACGCCCCCACACAACGCACGGCCGTGAGGGTGAACCGCCCGTCCTTTGTGGTCTCCCCGATCCCGATTCCGAGCTCCTCGCGCAGGATCTCCACCACGCGGGACGCCCCCTTCACGTGGCAGGCCGTGCCCAAACACACGTTGATGACGTGTTTCCCCTGGGGTTGCGTGCGGAAGAAGTTGTAGAACGTCACCACCCCGTGCACCGTGGAGAGGGGGATCTTGAGCTCCTTCGCCACGAACCGCTCCACCTCCGGGGGGATGTAGCCGAAGATCCCCTGCGCCTTGTGAAGGACCTCGATCAGCGGGCCATCGATCGTGCGGTACTTGCCGATTATCCTCTCCAGTTCCCTAAACTTCGGATTATCAATCTGAACAGCGTCCATACCATTCTCCTTGCCGCGAAATAGTCCTTCCTCCTTCCCCGATCGCAGCGCGGCGGATCTCCTCCACGCTTACCTGCTCCAGGGCGAGGAGAGTGCTGCGCCTTCCTATCTCCTCCGGGTAGTGGGCGTCGGACGAGCGAAGGACCGCATATCCCTCGCAACCGGGTGGAATCTCGTCCCCATCCAGTTCGATGATGGAGAACCGAAGCTCCGAGGGGATGAAGCCCAGTTGGTAGATGATTCCGAACCCCTCTCGATCGGCATGCGCCGGCACCGCGAGCCCGCCGCAGGCCCGGACCCGGGCCACCAGCTCCTCCAGAGTGAGGGAAAGGGAATTCAGGAGAAGCCTCGGTTCGATGCGGACGATCGTCTCGTCGACGTCCACCACGACCTGATCGCCGAAGTATTCAGGTACGTTCGGAACCTCGGGAAGAAACCGGTAAACCTCTTCAGAGAACAAGGTGCAGTCGCGGGCATCGTCAAAATAGGCGAGCAGATGCACCTCCTCCTGGCTCTGGAGCTCGATCCCATAGAGAAAAGACAGGCCGTGCTTCCGGGCGA
>JAJRTG010000160.1 GCA_024278395.1 Fidelibacterota bacterium
CCGGCGCGGATCCCCTCCTCCGCCGCCGCGATGTCGGCCCGGGCGCGTTCGAGCGTCTTTTCATCCGGAACGTGCCTTCCGATGATCAGCTTCGGGGTGAGGAAGCGCAGCTCCACCCGGGCGGGGAGCTTTCCGAACAGCCTCTCGTAGGCGAGGGCGTAGATCGCGAGCTGCCGGCTCTCCTTGGTCCGCCTGTCCGCCTGTTCCCCATCGGCGATCTGCGATGTCTTGTAGTCGATGATGATCCCTTCCCCGTCTACGACGTCGATCCGGTCGAACACCCCGACAACTCTCACCCCGCCCTCGGTGAACGCGAAGTGACGCTCGACGTAGGACGGTACAGCCCCGTCGGCGCTCGCATGCGCGTGGAACTCGGAGAGCGCCTCCAGCCCCTCCTGGAACCGGAGCTCCTCGTGGGCGCGGGTCAGGAACCCCTCCGCCTGCCAGTAGCGCCGGAAGACCTCCTGCAGTTGATCGAGCGGGGTCTCCTTCCCGGCCAGCCGGTTCATGTTATAGAGCCTTATCGCTTGGTGGATGGCGTAGCCGTAGATCACGGTGTGGTGCTGGCGGATCGGAACCTTGAGGACGTGGACGTAGCGGTACTTCATGGGGCAGGTCAGGTAATCGTCGATCTTCTGGTGACTGAGCTCGATGATCCGATCACCGCGGTCGACCAGAACCGGGGACTCCGCCTTCCCTTTCCCGTGGCGAGTGATCGCGGAAAGGGGCGATCCCTTGGTGGTTTTGAGCTTCATCGGCGGCAGGTCGAGCGCCTCGGAGACGAACAGGCTCGGCTTGCGCGGCCGCTTCCCCCCGTAGTCCTGGGCACTGGTGAGATAGAGCGCCTCCTTGGCCCGCGTCATCCCCACGTAGAACAGGCGCCGCTCCTCCTGGCGGTGGAAGTCGGCGCTGGAGACGATGTCCTTGACCAATGGATCGGGAAGCGGAATCGGATCGCGGCGGTGGGCCGAGGGGAACCTCCCGGAGACGAGCCCGACGAGGAAGACGATCGGAAATTCCAACCCCTTCGCCTGGTGGATGGTGAGGACGTTCACCGCGTCCTCGTCCCACTCCGCCTCCCCGACCGGCGGGTTGTCCCCGGCCTCGATCAGTGCGTCGAGATAGTCGATGAACCACGGGACGCGGTCGTAGTCTGCCACGCGGGCGAACCGCTCGATGATCTGGAAGAACCGGGCCAGGTTCTGCACGCGCAGGGCGTCGGTCGGATCGGTCGAGTTGGAGAGCCGCTCGATGTAACCGGTACGGGTCGTCAGGTACTCGTACAGCACCTCGCCGGTGCGGGACTGCGCCGCCGCGGCGAGCGACTCGCGGATGTCCTCGGAGAGCCGGCCCATCGCAGCCCGTCCCTCTGAGGATAGCGACAGGAAATCCGCGCTCTTGCTCGCCGCCCGGAACACCTCGAACAGCGACTTGTTCTTCCGCCGCGCGTAGCTCGTCGCCAGGGCGAGGTCCTCGGCCGGGACCCGGTAGAGCGATGAGGAAGCGAGGAAGTGGAAGGACAGGTTGTCGTGCGGATCGGTGAGGATGCGCAGAAACGCGATCACCGTCTTTATCTCCTCGCGGTCGTACAGGCCGCGGCTCCCGGAGAAGTGCCACGGGATGTGGAGGAGGTTCAGGGCGTGGAGGAACGGATCGGCCTGGGCGTTGCTGCGCACGAGGATCGCGAAGTCCGAGTACGATCTTCCTTCCTCCTTGACCCGGCGGGCGATCTCCCCGGCGACGAAGTCGCACTCCTCGTCCAGGCGCTCGAAGTGGTGCTGTGCGACCGGCGCGCCCTCTCCGGCGACGGCGCGAAGCCGCTTATCGATCCCGCTTCTCACCTCGAGGCGGTCGGGGTTGTTGTTCTGGATCAGGCGGTAGGCGGCGTCGAGGATCTGCTGGGTGGAGCGGTAGTTCTCGGTCAGGACGACGAGCTCCGCATCGGGGTACTCCTCCTGGAAGTTGAGGATGTTGCTGATCGCCGCGCCGCGGAACTTGTAGATCGACTGGTCGTCGTCCCCGCACACGGTGATGTTCCGGTTCCCGGACAGGAGCTTGAGGAGCTCAAACTGGGCGTAGTTCGTGTCCTGAAACTCGTCGACCAGGATGTACCGGAAGCTCTCCTGGTAGCGGCGCAGCACCCCGGGATGCTCGCGCAGCAGCTTCAACGAGAGGGTGATCAGATCCCCGAAGTCGACGAACCCGTGCTCCGCCAGGAGCTTCTGATACGCGGCGTAGGTCTCCGCGAGCTCCTCCTGTTCGGCCGCCTCGGTTTCAAGGAGGGTCCGCTCCTCGGTCGAGATACCGTCACCGCTGTCCAGCCGCTCCTGCAGGGTCTTCACGTACTCCGCGTACTCCTCCGGGGAGACGTCCTCGTCCTTGGCGCGGGAGAACAGGGTGAGGATCGCGCGCAGATGGCGGACCGGGTTTCCCAGCGGACGGAACCGCTTAAGCGGAAGCTCGAACAGGTGCTCCTTGAGGAAGATCACCTGCTCGGCCTCGGTGAGGATCCGGTAATCGGGAGACAGCCCCAACAGGAGCGCGTTCTCCCGCAGGAGGCGGTCGCAGAACGAGTGGAACGTCCCGATGCGCGCCTCGATGTAGCCATACGGGACGAGGAGGTCGACGCGCGCCTCCATCTCCGCCGCCGCCCGCTCGGTGAACGTGAGCCCGAGGATCTCCGCGGGCTTGGCCCGCTTCTCCGCGATCAGCCACGCGATCCTCCGGGTGATCACCGTGGTCTTCCCCGTCCCCACCCCGGCGAGGATGAGGAGCGGTCCGTCCCCGAACGTGACCGCGGCCCGCTGCGCTTCGTTAAGATCGGAAAGAAGATCCCCGCTCATCTTGAACTAAGTATACGAGCAGTATAATCCAAGAGCAATTTGCTTTCGGGACGTGTCATTACTACACTGAAATAGCTTGAAGAGTTGTTCGATCAGCTTACTTGAGCCGTTAGCTTAGCTAAAGGAGGCGTTGTAAGGTGCGATATATGAAGTTCCTACTCCTCGTAGTGCTAGCGCTGTTACTCTCTGGGTGTGTCGTGAGCTCGGTAAATTCTCCCGTTTGTAGGGGCTACTCACAGATTCGTCAGGTGTACTCTCTCCCCGACCAAAGTGCGGTCACAGTTTGCGGCACAATCGCAGAGAGTGACCGCTGGAACGAGAATATAAACCCGAGCTATGCGAATTTTGACATTCAAGATAGCAAGTACCGAATTCACGTTTATTGGAAATATGGACAAAGGCCCTTTTGGTTCTACGCAGGAGTTAATGTGTTAGTTTACGGAACATACTATATAAGTAACCCTCACCATCCTGAAGAACCCGAGATTGTAGCCTTTTTAGTTCAACCGTTGGAGAAATGTGCTAGCTGTACTACACAGTTGACCTCATCTTCCTCAGAACCGCCCTTTGTTCTCACAGTTTGGGGAGCCGCTGGCGAGGTTGCGGGTTCATGCTATCAAGTTACGGTTGGTGGTAAGAGCATCTTAATTGACTGCGGTAGCTTCATGAATGGGGACGATGCTCAGTTGAGCACTACATCCAGCACTCATCATGATACTGATCCATTCCCATTCGATCCATCTTCCATAGATGCGGTGCTCCTTACGCACGCGCATGATGACCATATGGGACGGATCCAATATCTGTACGCCGACGGATTCAAAGGCAAGCTTTGGATGACGAAAGCAACGAAAGCTATTTTTGAGGTCAAACTCGATGATCTAATCAGATACAGCCACTTATCTACTAGCTTCCAAATAGGACTAAAAGAAAAGATTGAGAAGAGCATAAAGATAGTAGATTATAGTAAAACTGTGCACGTGACCAAAGGGATCGATGCCACATTTGTTAACGCTGGACATATTCCTGGTTCGGCCTCGATCGTTCTCAACCTGCAGTATGGTAAGGAAAGCCACACGGTTACATTTTCAGGGGATATCGGTTCTGGGCATCACCCATTTCTGAATCCACCTGATCCAACGTCTCCAACGTCGCTATCGCACACGGGTGCCGAAACCTTGGTTATAGAATCGACTTACGGAGACAAAAAGAGGGGTTATCCTGATCCCAAACATCTTTACGATGAGTTCTACAATCAAATACAGCAAGCACTGGACAGAAGAGACTTGATCGTAATACCTACTTTCGCGCTTGATAGGACGCAACGCGTCCTCAGCGCTATTAACGAGGGAATAAAGGAAGACAAGCTTAATCCGCTACAGAATTCATTAAAAGTTGCAGTTGGAGGAAAATCTTCATGCTATATTACCAAGGAATACGTAGAATTTCAGGAACGCCCAGAGATATATAAAGATTACTTCTCGAAAGAGTTCTGGAACGACAAGCCATTGGAACCAACGTTTTGGAGTTACTTACGTGATGAAAATTGCAACAAGAACAAGTGGAATAAAAATACAGATTTTAAACAGCAATATGATATCGTTGTCACCCCTTCGGGGACAGGAGGGAGTTCGCTAGCCAAATACCTCATCCAGAAGTACGTAAGCGATCCCCATGTTACATTTATAAAAGTGGGTTGGGCACCACCAGACTCTCCAATGGGGCAACTTGCTAGTCATGCAAAGTCTTCCATATACATTGATGGTAAGGACTACCCAGTTGAAGCAAAAGTCGTAGATCGGGATGATATAGCCGGTGTATTTTCCGGACATGCTGACCGAAGAGGGCTTTTGGACTACGTCAAGGCCTTTCCGAAGCTGCATGCTGTTATCATTACACATGGCGAGGATTGCGCACGCAATGCTCTAGAAGAGGCCATTAACAACCAGAATTTGCAGCTAAAGATCGTCAAGCCAGTGTACGGGGAAGCGATAGATCTTCGGTGCCTGGCCGCTATTCGCTAAATACCTTAAAGGGCGACTCCTTGCCGTGATCCTGATGAGCGGATAGGATAGCCGCATGATCGGGACGTGGATAAATGTGGGCACGGTTCTCCTCGGGAGCACGATAGGGCTCCTCGTCGGGCGGAGGATCCCGGCCCGGTTGAGCGGCTTTTTCACCACCGCGATCGGGCTTGTCACCGTGGTTCTTGGGGTCAAGCTCGCCCTGGAGACGCAGAACGTGCTTGTCCTGCTCCTCTCGCTGATCATC
>JAJRTG010000015.1 GCA_024278395.1 Fidelibacterota bacterium
CTTGCAAGTTTGCGTGACTATCACCTCCCTTCCCTCTGCGTCTTATTCTTCCCCTCTGGTATAGGGGATTGCAAGCGCGGCCGGCGCCCCCATCCGCTTCTGCAGCGTCCCCCGGGATACGAATATGAGGATGAGGATGGCGAATATGTACGGCATCGCCTTGAGGATCTACGGCGATATCCACGCCTGCATGCGGTAGGATAGATGATACAAAGCGGCGAAGAAGTAGGAGCCAAGCAGGCCGTAGAGAGGGTTCCAGAACGCGAAGATGGTGAGCGCGATGACGATCCAACCCATCCCCCCGGTCATACCCTCCGTCCATGACGGGCGGTATCCCAATGAGAGGTATGCTCCGGCCAATCCGGCGAATATCCCGCCTAGGAGCACGCATAGATAGCGCACGCGAGCGACGTTCACCCCGAGTGAGTCGGCGGTGGCGGGATCCTCGCCCACTGCCCGGATGGTGACCCCGATGCGGGTATGGAAGAGGATGTACCAGAGCAACGGGACGAGGAGCATTGTGATGTAGACGAGCAGATTCTGACGGGTGAACAGCCCCGGTCCGATGATCGGGATCGCCGACAGACCGGGGACCGTGATCCTTCGCAGCGGCGTGAGGAGAGGGAGCCCGACCCAACTCCGCCCGAGGACCCCAGACAGTCCAAGCCCGAGCATCGTGAGAGCGAGCCCGGACACCACCTGATTCGCTTTGAGTGTGACGCTGGCGAAAGCGTGGATAAGGGAGAACGCCCCGCCCACGACCGCGGCGACGAGGACGCCCAGCCACGGGTGCCCGGTCTTGTAAGCGACGACGAAAGCCGAGTACGCCCCCATGATCATCATCCCTTCGATCCCCAGGTTGAGCACCCCCGCCCGCTCGGCGTAGATCTCGCCCAGGGTTCCGAGGAGGAGCGGGGTGCCGTACGCCAAAGCCCGCGCAAACGTTGAGATAAGCCATGCCTCCCAGCCCATTACCGCCTCCGAAGTGTTACCTTGTATCGCATGAATATCTCGCTTCCGATTAGGAAGAACATGATCAACCCATTGAACACGTTGATCAGTTGGAACGGAAGCCCCAGGTTGACTTTGATCACATCGCCGCCCGCCATCAGCACTCCGAAGAAGAACGAGGTGATGATCACCCCGAGGGGGTTCTTCCGCGCCAGCCAGGCGACGATGATCGCTGTATATCCGTACCCCATTGAGATCTGAATCGGGTCGAGGAGGCGCAGGTGCACTCCGGCGACCTCCCCCACTCCGGCGAACCCGGCGAGTCCGCCGGAGATGAGCATTACGGTGACCACCGTCTTGAACTCGCTGATCCCGGCGTAGCGGGCAGCGTGCGGATTCTCACCCACCACCCTGATCTCGAAACCAGTGCGCGTACGATTCAGCATGATGTATGCGAGAAGGGCGATGAGAAGCCCCATTAACAGCGTCGGCCAGTGCACGTGGGTGTGTCCGATGGTGGGCAGGCGCGCCGCCTGCGGGAACATGTCGGTGTAGGCGAACCCGCGCATGCTCGGCCCCTTCCAGGGACCGTGGATCAGATATAGCACGATGTAAATCGCGATGTAGTTCATCATCAGCGTGGTGATGACGTCGTTTATCCCCATCTTCACTTTCAGTATCGCAGGGATGAGCCCCCACAGCGCTCCGGCGGCGAAACCGGCGAGGAACATCACCGGGAGGAGCAGGGGGTCGGGAAGCCCGGAGAACAGAGCGACCCAAGTGGCGGCCACCGTACCGAGAAGAAGCTGTCCATCCGCTCCGATGTTCCAGAACAGAGCCCGGAATGCGACCGTCAGTCCCACTCCGCATAGGAGGAGCGGGATCATGCGGCGGAGCGTTTCGCTGAAGCCGCTCCAGCTCCCGAGTGCGCCGCGCAGGATCGCTCCGTAGGCGCGGAACGGCGAGATCCCGTAGCTCGCGAAGAATATCGCTGCGACGACCAATGCAGCGACGATGGCAAGAATGGACACGGTGAAGATAGTGTTTCCCGATGGGATCGGTCTTCTCTCGATATTAAGCCACTTCGGTGCTTGCACTCTTTACCTCTTCCCTTTTCTCACCGGCCATCATCAGTCCTATCTCTTCCATCTTCGCCCCTTCGGCGTCCACGATCCCCATCACCTCGCCGGAGAACATGACCATGATCCGATCCGAGAGGGTCATGACCTCCTCCAGGTCCTCCGAGATGAGGAGCACTCCCGCCCCGCGATCGCGCTGTTCGAGGAGGATCTGACGCACCTGCTCAGTGGCCCCTACGTCCAGCCCGTAAGTCGGGTGGGCGGCGATGATCAGGCGCGGGTCTCCGGAGAGCTCACGCGCCAGCACAACCCGTTGGATGTTCCCGCCGGAGAGGAGTTTCACCGCCGTCTCCTCGCTGGGGGCGAGGATCTGGTATTCCTGCATCAATCGCTTTGCGTTCTCTTTTGCCCGGTGGTAATCGACGAACAGCCCGCGCGAGAACGGAGGTTTGCGGTAGGTCTTGAGTATCAGGTTCTCCTTGATGCTCATGTTCGGAACCGTCCCCATCATCTTGCGTTCGGTTGGGACGTGCGCCACGCCCATGTCGGCGATCTCGCGCGCCGACCGATTGGTGAAGTCCTTCCCCGCCAGCGTTATCCGTCCCCGCGTCGCGCGGCGCAGACCGGTGAGCACCTCCGCCAGTTCCTTCTGACCGTTTCCGGATACCCCGGCCACTCCGAGGATCTCTCCCTCATAGAGATCGAAGGACACCCCGCGCAGTGCAGGGAGCCCGCGGTCATTGAGCGCGTGCAGGTCAGTCACCTCGAGGAGCCTCTCCCCCCGATGGAGCGGGTTCTTCTCCAGGCGGAAGACCACCTCGCGCCCGACCATCAGCCTGGCCAACGTGGCCTTGTCCGTCTCAGCGGTCGGGTGGGTATCCACCACCCTCCCCTTGCGGAGAACGGTTACGCGGTCGCTCACCTCCATCACCTCGTCGAGCTTGTGGGTGATGAAGATGATGGTCAGCCCGTCGTTCACCAGGGTGCGCAGAGTGGAGAAGAGCTGCTCTACTTCCTGTGGGGTGAGGACGCTTGTGGGCTCGTCCATGATCAGGATGTCGGCGTCGCGGTACAGGGCCTTGATGATCTCCACCCGTTGCTGCTGCCCTACGGACAGCTGCCACACCTTCGCCTGCGAGTCGACGGGGAGCCCGTAGGCGTCCGCGATCTTCTGGATCTTGGCGCGGACCTTGCGCAGGTTGAGGAACGGACCGGTCCCCTCGTCCAATCCGAGGATGACGTTCTCCTCCACCGTAAGGGTGGGGACAAGGCGGAAGTGTTGGTGAACCATTCCGATGCGGTGTGTAAGGGCATCCCTTGGCGAGTGGATCTTAGTTGGCACTCCGTTTAGGAGGATCTCCCCCTCGTCGGGCTGATACAGACCGTACAGGATCCGCATCAGCGTGGTCTTTCCCGCTCCGTTCTCTCCGAGAAGGCAATGGATCTCGCCTCGGCGGATCTTGAGATTGACCCCGTCATTGGCCACGACTCCGGGGAAGCGCTTGACGATCCCACGCAGCTCGATCGCGTATTCAGCGGCGGGCGTCCTGGTTTTCATTTCTGTACCGTGAGCCGAGCTACTGGAGACCATGACCCAATCCTAACATCATCCCCTGATCCTGTCAAGTTGTCTTACTGAAATCGCCTTTTTCGTAGCAATTGCGGCATCGCGCCTCGTAGACCTCGCTCCCCCCGATCTTGATCACCGTGTCGTCCGGCGGGGCCGGTTTACCGTCAATCAGCCGCTGGGAGCGGGTGGCGGGAGCTCCGCATTTGACGCACACAGCATGCAGTTTGACCACATCGTCGGCGAGGGCCATCAGGGTCGGCATCGGTCCGAACGGTTCTCCGGCGAAGGTGAGATCAAGACCGGCTACGATCACCCGTTTCTCCATCTCCACGAGGGCTTCGCACAGCGCGCAGAGGGAGTCGGAGAAGAAGTTCCCCTCGTCGAACGCGACCACCGTGCTTTCCGCGAGGGCGCCTTCACCGACGATGTCGATCAGCATCTCCACCGTCTCCTCCCCCGGCGGGAGGAGGTGGGCGGCGAACTCGCGCCCGTAATGGGTGACCACCGCGTCCTTGCTGTAGCGGTCGTCTATGGTAGGTTTAAATAGAAGTATCTTGCCGCGAGCGATCCGCACCCGTTCCAATCGACGAATGAGCTCTTCGGTCTTGCCGGAGAACATGCAACCGGTGATTACTTCCAGTCGTCCCGCCATGGTTACCTCCGCTGAAAAGGTGTTTCCCACATGCTTTTTCGCCACATTTGCCCGATGGGGGGTGGGAGGAGTATACTAAATTTCGGAGGGGAGATTGAACACGCAATCTACGATGCAGGGACGCTCCTACATAGTGCAACGTCGGGTGTATCTCTTCACGACGTATTTCCTTTTGCTGCTTGGGGCGACAGTGATGATCCTTCCGTTCTTGTGGATGGTCTCCACCGCAGTCAAACCGGCGAACGAGGTCTTGATGATGCCTCCCAAGTGGATTCCCTCCCGGTTTGAATGGCAGAACTTCGTCAAGGCGTGGAACACCGCCCCGTTCGGCCGTTACTTTCTGAACAGCTTCTTCATCGCGATCGTGACCACCATAAGCGAGGTTACGACCACGATCTTCGCCGCGTACGCGTTTGCCAAGATGGACTTCTTCGGCAAGCAGCCGCTGTTCCTCGCGTTCCTGGGCACGATGATGATCCCCGGGGAGATGCTCCTCGTCCCGAACTTCATCCTCATGACGCGCCTTCACTGGATCGATACGTACTACGCGCTCATCATCCCGTGGATCACCTCGGTGTTCGGGATATTCCTCCTGCGACAGTTCTTCATGACCGTGCCGGATGATCTGTGGGACGCCGCACGGATCGACGGCTGCGGGCGGCTGCGCTTCCTGTGGCGGATCATAGTCCCGCTCTCCAAACCGGGGATCGTCAGCGTGGGATTGTTCAAGTTCATCGGAAGCTGGAACGCGTTCCTGTGGGTGTTGATCATGACCAACAGCCCGAAGATGCGCACCGTGCCGGTCGGTCTTTCCTTCTTCCGCTCGGATGTGGGGACCGATTACGAGCTTTTGATGAGTGCCTCGTTCATGGCGATGCTGCCTATCCTGATCCTGTTCTTCCTGGCGCAGAAGCAGTTCATACAAGGGATAGCCCGAAGCGGCCTGAAGCAATAGACAAAAGGAGGTGGTGAGAAGAAGGAAAGGAGGCAACGAGAGGAAACCCCAAGAAGGCAAAGATC
>JAJRTG010000161.1 GCA_024278395.1 Fidelibacterota bacterium
CCGTGGGAGAGGATGTACTCGGCCGCCATCAGCAGCTCCTCGATCGTGGACATCATCCCCCGCTTCAGCAGGACCGGGCGCTGCGCCTCGCCCACCGCGTGCAGGAGCGCGTAGTTCTGCATGTTACGCGCCCCGATCTGGAGGATGTCGGCGTAGGTGCTGACGAGCGGGACCATCTCCGGGGCCATCACCTCGGTGACGACCGGCAGGCCGGTCTCCTCGCGCGCCTCCGCCAACAGGCGCAACCCCTCCACCCCCAGCCCCTGGAAGCTGTACGGGGACGTGCGCGGCTTGAACGCGCCCCCGCGGAGGATCTTGGCTCCCGCTCCCTTGACCGCCCGCGCGGCCTCCATGATCTGATCGTGATTTTCCACCGCACATGGGCCGGCCATCACCACGATTTCGTTCCCGCCGACGGTCACCCCGTTTATCTTCACTGCTGTGTCCTGGGGGTGGAAGTCGCGGCTGGTGAGCTTGAACGGCCGCAGGATGGGGACCGTCCGCTCGACCCCGGCCATACGCTCGATCTGCACCCGGTCGATCGGCCGTCCGTTGCCGATGACGCCGACGATCGTGCGTTCCTCCCCCTCCGAGAGGTGCACCCGGTAGCCGAGCCCTTCGATGCGCGCGATCACGTTGGCTATCTGGGCCTTGGTGGCACCCTGTTGCATTATTACGATCATGTTATCACCCCCTATCATGTGCGATATCCTGTTGTGCATGCTCTTCGATCACGGGGGTCGTTGCCGCCGGGTAGGATCCGAGAAGCTTGAGGAACAGGGATCGGCGCAGCAGCCCCATCATCGCCGCCTCGCACTCCTGATCCTTGACGTGCCCCTCGAAGTCGAGGTAGAAGATGTACTGCCACGGACGGTTCAGCCGCGGACGCGACTCGATCTTGGTTAGGTTTATCCCCCGCTTGGCGAACTCCCCCAGGCACTCGTACAGCGCTCCCGGTTGATGGGGGGAGGTGAACACGATTGATGTCTTGTTCCGTTGCGCCCGCGGCGGATCCTCCGTCCCCAGGACGAAGAACCGCGTGTAGTTGAACGGGTAGTCCTCGATGTCATGATCGATGATCTCCAGCCCGGATATCCGCGCGGCGAGGTCGCTCGCGATCACCGCCACCCCCGTCTCCGGCGTCGCGGCGAGGTCGCGGGCGCTGGCGGCGGTGTCGGCGGTCGGTTCCAAGACGAACCCGTGACGCTTCAGATAGCGCTGGCACTGGGACAGGGCCTGGGGATGCGACCGCACGCGCTCTATCTCGGAGAGCTTCGTCCCCGGAGGCCCGAGGAGCATGTGACGCACACGGAGGATCACCTCGGCGTAGATGCGCAGGTCGTGCTCCATCAGGAGCTCATATGACTGGGCGACCGAACCTGCAACCGCGTTCTCCACCGGGAGCATTCCGTATTCGGCCTCGTGGTTCTCGACGGCGAAGAAGATGTCGGTCAGTGTGTTGCAGGGTATTCTCTCCACGTCAGGGCCGAAGAACTGGTTGATCGCCTCCTCGGAGTAGGCTCCCGGGGCTCCTTGAAACGCCACTTTCGTCATTTCTCCTCCTTTCAACTTAGATCCGGCCGCAGGGCGACGGCCTCGCCCAGGTAAACGTGCTTTATTTGTTCGATGGAGCGATCGGTGTTCCACAGGATGAGCACCCGGATGCAACGGGGGAGGCTTCCCGGGACCGCCATTTCCCTCGTGCACAGAAGGGGCACCCTGCTCCAACCCATCTCCCGGGCGGCACGCGCCGGGTACTCGGCATTGAGGTCATCGGTCGCCGTAAAGGTAACGCTGGCTATGTCCTCGACGGCCAGATCATTGGCAGCGACCATCTGTTCCAACAACGCACGTGTGGCCGCAACGATGCTCTGGGGATCGTTGGCCTCTACGCTCGTCGCTCCGCGCACACCGCGACAGCTCATTTCTCCTCCCTTCCAAAAAAATACGACCACAGGATTACCCTGTAGCCGTTTCATGACTTTTCCGTCCGCGTACCCTGGCGGTTAGTTACTGGGTACGGGCGGAAAAGCCGTCGCTAAACCAGTAATAAAAGCCAAAGGAGACGCCGAAAATCCTACTCACGCTCGGAAGAATCTCCTTTGGCCTCATCATCATGTCTGCCAGTATAGAGAGAATCCACCGGCCTGTCAATACCCGGGCGGCGGTCTCCGGTGACCGCGAACCCGGCGGCGGCGATCAGCCCGAGCCCGGCGATCGTTCCCCACATGATCACCGGCGTGCGTGCGAACGCGTCGAACAGGAACCCGCCGATGAACGGCCCGGCCGACCATCCCATCGACTCGGCGAGACCGAAGAACCCCATGTACCTTCCCGTCCGGTCGGGCGGGGACATGTTCGCCACCGCGGTGGTGGCGCTCGGGGAGAACAGGACCTCGCCGGTTGTGATCACGACCATTATGGCGAGGAGGATGGCGTAGGAATGCGCGAGCCCGACGGAGAAGTAGCCGCCGGCGAAGAACAGGCTCCCCGCGATCAACGCGCGGCGGATCCCGATCCGGCGTGCGATCCGCGCCGCCGGCCATTGCAGCAGGACGACCACGATCCCGTTCAGGGTGTAGAGGAATCCGAGCTGAACGTCGGTTATCCCGATGATCGTAGTCACGAACACGGACAGCGTGCTCGCGAACTGTCCCATGACGAGGAAGAGAAGCAGGCTGAACAGGCAAAACAGGAGGAACTTGACGTCTTTCCCGGCCGCGAGGACCTGACGGAGTGCAAACCGGGCCGTCTCCCGCGCTTGAATCGACTCGGTGGTGAACATGAGGATCAGGAACATCCCGATCGCTGTAGCGGCGGCGGTGAGGAGGAACAGGAGCGAATACGAGATCGAGATCAAGAACCCGCCCAAGGCCGGGCCTATCGCCCAGCCCGCGTTTCCACCGATCCGCAGCACCCCGAACGCCTCCACCCGTCGGGCGGCGGGGACGATGTCGGCGACCATCGCGCTCAGCGCCGGTTGGCTGATCGCGCCGGCGAACCTGACGAGGAGGAAGACGAGGGCGAGAACGAGATAGTTCGCCTTGACGTACACCAGTCCGGCCATTCCCATAAAAAGCACGGCCCTTACCCCCAATGTGACCGCGATCAACGGCCTGCGGCCGAGCCGATCCGTCAGCTCCCCTCCGATGATCCGACCGGTGGCGCTCACCGCGGCGGAGACGAGCATGATCGTCCCCACCACGCCCATCGATACTCCGAGGACGCGGTAGAAATACAGGCTGATGAACGGCATCGCCGCGCCGAATCCCGCAGCGACGATCATCTGGGTGAAGAACAACACCCACAGGCGTCGGTCGTACCCGGAGATCAGGGACTTCACACGGGCGATCAAGCCTTAACCCCTGAAGGCCTTAAACAGGATCGCGAGCACGGGGGCGAACGCGAGGGCGGGAAGGAGGTTCCCTGCCTTGAGATTCCGCAGGTTGAGGAGCTTGAACGCCAGCGCCAGCAGGATGGCACCTCCGGCGGCGTCCAACTCGGCGAGCGGCGGTGAGGCCGCGGAGATGGTCGCCCCGGCGAAGAAACGCGCGGCCAGGCTGATCCCGCCTTGATATACGAGGATCACCCCCGCGGAGAAGAACACCCCGGGACCGAGCCCGGCGACGAGGATCACCGACGAGATCCCGTCCATCACCGATTTGATCCCGAGGAGCTGCCAATCCCCGTACAATCCGTCCCGCAG
>JAJRTG010000162.1 GCA_024278395.1 Fidelibacterota bacterium
CTTCCACAACCTGAGGACACGCCGTGTGGGACGGGAGGTGTTCGTCGACCTCCACGTGCTCATAGATCCGGAGCTCTCGGTCCTCGAAGGCCACCGCATCTCGATGCAGGTGGAAGAAGCGGTCAAAAACGCGTGCCGCCATCCGGTGAACGTGCTCGTGCACGTGGAACCCGACGTACCGGAGCTCGCCGCGCATAACCTGAACGACTAAGCCGGCACCACCCCTTCCAGGGCGAGGAGCCGGCGTTTCAGCTCAATCCCCCCGCCGAACCCGACGAGGGCCCCGTTCCTGCCGATCACGCGGTGACAGGGGACAATGATCGGGATCGGGTTCGCTCCGACCGCCGCCCCGACGGCGCGGACCGCATTGGGTCTCCCGAGCCGCGCCGCGATCCCGCCGTAAGAGGACGTCCTGCCGTAAGGGATCTGCAAGAGTTCCCTCCAAACCGCCAGTTGGAACGCGGTCCCGCGCAGGTCCAACGGGAGGTTGAACTCCTTTCTTTCCCCGGAAAAATACTCGGAAAGCTGCACTACAACTCCTCGATTCCCGCCCGGCACGAGGCGGGCCCCGAGCCGCGCGGCGATCTCCTCCGGTGCGGTCCCGTGCAGGTCGATCCACCGCACCCCTGTTTCGGAGGAGAGGATGACGAACCTCCAGTGCTCGAAGGCGACGGTGTCCGCGTAGAGGAGATCAACCGCCATCGCGCAGTTCTTCTTCCGAGAAATGAACGACGTGGTAGATCTCCACGACAGGAGGAGGGTCGCTCCTCCAGCAATCGGGGCGCGCCCCCTGCTTCTCGCACAGGCTGGAGAGGAAGTCAGCCGGATCAGGAAAGACCTCCCACACCTGGGGGAGATAGGTGGACGTGCCGGTTCTCGTCTTCAGGATCACCCCGTCCACCCCGGGGCGGAGCTTGCGCAGGAGGTCATCAGGCCCGGAGAAGGAGAGCGGCTTCGGCCGGTCGAGCACACTGATCTCTATCTCGATTTTGGGAAGTTCCGAGGGCCGAACCGGGGGAAAGCGCGGATCTCCCGTCGCCGCCAGGATCACGTTTCTCATCACGTTCTTATAGATCGGCTCGTGCGGCGTGAACGAATCGAGCATGCACCCGCGCAGCATCCCGTTCTCGTTCAGGGTGACGAAGCACGCGGCCTCAGCCCTGACGCTCTCCGGAACGGAGTCAGGATCGACCGTTATCGACTCCCCACGTACGATAACAGACTCGAGCTGCCGCCGCGCCAGGGCGAGGAGGAACCGCTTGTCCCCGTCCGACAGGGGAGGAAGGCCCGCCTCCGGCGGCCTGCTCCCGTTCCACAGCCCTATCCCGATCAACCCGACGAACACCATGAGCACAATCCACCCTTTCACCCCCCCAAGATAGCCCATGCCTCCCCTTCGATCAACCTGGCAAACCACAGCGGCCGTCCCTATACTCGGGGAACGGAGGCGCAAGGATGAACGATCAACTGGTAAACAACTTCTGTGAATTCGTCAAGATCGACAGCGAATCCGGGGACGAGGAGCGGTTTTTATCGTACCTTGAGGCTCTGTTCGCCCGCGAGATCCAAGCGGAGTGCACCCGCGATTCCTATGGTAACCTGATCGCCCGCGTCCCGGCGAAGGGATCAGGCAAGACTGAACCGATCCTGCTCGGCGCTCACGCCGATACGGTAAAACCGGGAAAGGGGATAAAGCCGGTGATCGAAGACGGAGTGATCCGGTCAGCCGGGGAGACGATCCTCGGGGCGGACGACAAGGCCGGAATCGCGGAGATCTTTGAGGCGGTGCGCACGGCGGCCCGCCGTCCTCCGGTGGAGATCGTCATCACCCGCGGGGAGGAGATCGGTCTCCTCGGCGCGAAGAACCTCGACACCGCGCTGGTGCGCGCGAAAACGGGATTCATCGTGGATTCGGATGCGCTCGACACAGTGATCATCGGCGGGCCGACCCACATCTCCCTGGATATTGAGATCATCGGGAAGAGCGCCCACGCCGGGATGGAGCCGGAGAAGGGGGTATCGGCGATCCGGGCGGCGGCCGAGGCGATCACCCGCTTCCCCGAGGGGAGGATCGACGCCGAGACGACCGCTAACGTGGGCACAATCCACGGCGGGCTGATCCGAAACGGGGTGCCGGAGTGGGTGACGATCCAGGCCGAGTGCCGGAGCTTGAACGACGAGAAGGCACGGCAGCAGGCGGAGCGGATGCACCGCGCGTTCGAGGAGGCGGCTGCCGCGGCCGGGGCCAAGGCCAACGTGGATGTCAACGTCGAGTACATGGCGTTCCAGCTCTCCGAGGACGACCCGGTCGTCGACATCGCCAAACAGGCCATCGCCGCGGTCGGGCTTAAGCCGAAGGCACAGGTCGTAACCGGCGGGACCGACGCCCTCGTCCTGTGCGGGAAGGGAATCAAGTCGGTAGTCCTCGGCGACGGAGGCCGGGCCGAACACACCACCGACGAGAACATCGCCGTCGCCGACATGGTGAAGGCAACGGCGATAATCCGCACCATTCTGGAAAGCATGGCCTAGTGGTTGACGGCCCCGGGAAGGTCCGATAGAATAGGGGTGCATTCCGCGGTAGCTCAATTGGCAGAGCGCTCGGCTGTTAACCGAATGGTTGGAGGTTCGAGTCCTCCCCGCGGAGCTACAGTTCTCAAGAGGGGACAAGTATTCGACTACTGCAGATATCGTGCCCTTTTCCTAAGTCTTCGAAGCTCCTCGAGGTGTTTCGCTCTGTAGGGATCTTCCCTCGGCACAGTTCTTTCCGACTCTGCTATTAGCTCAAGTATTGCCTGTTGGTCAGGCCGTTCGCAATTAATAAAAGCATATGCGGCCTGCAGTTTGCAAAGATGTTGTGGTTTCCCGTTCTTCTCCGCGTGTTCAAGGGAGTTAAGAGAGTCCCCAAGCATACCAAGTCTAGCCTCAATAGTCCCTTTTGTGAACCAGCTGTCGGGATCATTCGGAATCAGCTTGACTGCCTGTTTAGCCCGTTCAAGGGCCGATTCATACTTCCTCTGCTTGAATAGGAAGTACGCATACCGATCATACAACCATCCATTGTCACTATCTGCTGCCACCGCAAGCTCGTAGAACTGCTCACATTCGTCAAAGCGCTCCTCTCGCGCAGCATTCCACGCAGCTCTAGCCAATGGATGGCGGTACGCTCGACTGACTCGGTCTCTGATTCTCGTAGCCTGCCCTCGTACGAATCCACGATGCTTGTTCCTGACGCGGGTGATTGCATCGTCGCTCGGGAACTGCTTGCCGTGGAACCTCACAGTTCTCTCATTGCAATATTCCAAAAAGGCTCGAGTAAATGTGATCTGAAGATGGTTACCTATGTTTTGAAGTGTCGCAATTCCTCTGCTCTCCTGAAGAGCTTCATGGGCTTGCGTTATGGTTATACCTATCTCCATGCAGCACAACTTCAAGAGTACCTCATCATGAACGTCTGCAACGCGGGTCATGAGAAGCAACAACGCTTGCATGTCCGTACCAAGCCTTTTCCAAGCATCAGAGTAAAGAAATTCCCCTAACTCCCGTCGTTGCTTCTGCATCACACGTTCAAACGCCTTTTGCAGGCTTAAATCCCTCTCTGCAAGAGATTGAAGAAAAACCTCCAATACTAGCGGCTTATTCTCGAGCTTTTCCGCAAACTTGCGAAGCGTAGATCTCCCAGCTTGGAGCAACTGCACCCGATTCAAGGCCTTTGCACGCGCTTCAAGGAACGCAACAGATTCTTCTGTTGACCACGGCTTCACTTCTATCTGCCGAGCTTCAATCGGCTCGCGCCGCCTCGATGTTACCAGAACTCTCCCAACGCGGCGCGAAAGCTGACGAATCTGTGCTGCCAGTGCCTCTACCTCTGGACGCCCCTGTGCTAACGTCTCGGTATTGTCTAGCACGAGGAGATGAGAGTCACGTTTGACTCCCCATTCAGAAAGGTATCCTGAAAGTTTCGAAATAATACGATCAGTATCACGCACGTACCACTCCCGCGATAGAGCATCACCCTCCAGGGCACGCACAATCGTGTGGGCTACATCTGACAGACCTACTTCATGAAAGCTTATTCGCTCAAGGCCATTAAGTCCCCACCGAGTCTGTTTGGCAGTGAAGAAAGTGATAACATCTGGTCGCCAGTCAACTTGCAGCTTGCCCTCCAGAAGCCTATGGATAAACTCAACTGCTAGGGTAGTCTTACCTATGCCTCCATCTCCCCAGAGCATGCACGCTCTAGAATCAGTATCATTGGCCCAATCAGAGAGGGCGCTAAGTTCATTTTCACGCCCAGTGAAATCTTCGGTCATCCTGCGTGGTACGAGTATCAACGGGCTCCACCTAAGATCGTCCGTCTTTGCTATCTCATATACTGGGGGGCTAGTGCCAATTGGGGAGCTTAGGAGGTCTGGAGCTTCGTAAGTGATCTCCTCTCTTGCGTTTATGCCCTGTTCTTTTTGTGCTGTTATGATGCATCGGCCCGTCCCTGTACTGCGGATAGATCGAACACAGAGAAGATGCCCGTCCATAGCCTGTAGTAGTTTCAATTTCATTACCTGGCTACCTGAACGAAGTATTAAGGTGCTACCGTCTTTGCCTATGACAGGGAGAACTGGCGAAATGGCTTCTACAACGAAGGAAACAGCATCTAACTCGGCATCCTTATTGTAATCGCCAGGCCATCCATGCCCTTCCACACTATCGTTTCTGATTCGTACGAAAGACTGAATCACATCATGCGGAGTCGTTACACCCTCTGCGAGTGACTCACATGGTCTTCCTTCACAGGTCTTCTGAAAGAAAGATCTGCTTGCGCCGGACCACCCTTCATTCTCTGCTGCGACAAGGAGTTCCCCTAGTGTTTGTGCGAGAGATCCATCTGCAGGAGATTTGAGCCTGTTCAGCTCAAGTTTAACGTGGGCTTCCAAGCTCTTTGCATCAGAACGCTGTTTAACCCATCTTCTACAGTTGTAAATTTCAAGTTGCCTTGTAAATGGAATTACAGCCCCTGGGAAGAAGTCTTGGCATCATGAGGATCGCCTTCCTTCACTTCCCGC
>JAJRTG010000016.1 GCA_024278395.1 Fidelibacterota bacterium
CCCGCGGCGCTCGGGACGAGCCATTGGGTAGGGGTGTTCCCCAAGGTGACGATCAGGCTGGGCTTGATTAGGGCGATCTGCGCCTCCAGGTAGGGCCAGCATACCTCCATCTCCTTCTTGGTCGGGACCCGGTTCCCCGGTGGACGGCACTTGACCACGTTTGTGATGTACACGTCCTCCCGTCTGATCCCGACTGAGGCGAGGACCTCGGTCAGTTTCTGTCCGGCCGGTCCGACGAACGGTCGGCCGGTTTGATCTTCCACCTCGCCGGGGCCCTCCCCGACGAACATCACCGCCGCGTGCGGATCCCCCTCTCCGAAGACCACGTTGGTTCTGGTCTCGCTTAACGGACACTTGACGCATGCCTTGACGCGGGCTTCGAGGCTGCTTAGGGTGATTGTATGTGAGATCCTCAGAAGTTGGTCCATCCCCCTCCTTCCTCTTGTGGGGGTTCCGGCCGTAACACTCTTGAGCGGGCAACGGGATTCGAACCCGCGACCCTCAGCTTGGGAAGCTGATGCTCTACCCCTGAGCTATGCCCGCAGGTGCTACCATTATAGCACTGAGTTGGAATCTCAGCAACTCACTCCTTCAGCGCCTCCAGTGCGGGCAGCCTCTTCCCCCGCAGAATCGCGAGGCATGCCCCGCCTCCGGTGGAGATGTAGGAGATCCCATCCGCCACTCCAAGCTTCTTAACCGCCTCTCCCGTCTCGCCGCCTCCGACCACGGTGAACGCATCGGCGGCGGAGAGGGCTTCTCCGATCGCACGCGTCCCGGCGGCGAACGGAGCGAGCTCGAACGCCCCCATCGGCCCCGCCCACACGATCGTCTTCGCCTTTTCAATCTCTTTCCGGAACAGCTCGATCGATTCCGGCCCGATATCGAGCCCGATCCAACCCTCCGGGATCTTGTCGGCGCGTGCCGTCGCTGTCTCCGCCTGTTCGCTTATCTCCTTCGCGATCACGACGTCGCGCGGCAGGACGATCTTCACTTCCATGTCGTACGCGGCGCGGATCAATTCCCTTATCTCATCGAGCAGGTCCTCATCGACGATCGAGTTTCCGACCTCCGCCCCCGCCGCGCGCAGGAAGGTGAACGCCACCCCCCCGCCGATCAGGATCTCGTCGACCTTGTCGAGCAGATCACGCAGGGCGCCGAGCTTGCTCCGCGCCTTCTTCCCCCCGATGATCGCGATGTAGGGGCGGGCGGGGTCGTCGGTGAGGCGGGACAGGGCTTCGATCTCCCGCTGGACGAGCATCCCTGCGTACGCCGGCAGGTGGTCGGGGACCCCGACGGTGGACGCGTGCGCTCGATGCAGGGTGGCGAAGGCATCGTTTACGTACAGCTCGCCGAGCGCGGCCAGGCTGCGGGCGAACATTGGCTCGTTGGTCGTCTCCTCCGGGTGAAAGCGCAGGTTTTCAAGCAGGAATATGTCACCCGCGCTTCCGGAGGAGACCGCATCTTCAACCTCCTTACCGACGCAGTCATCGAGCTTGCGCACCGGGCGGCTGATCAAGCTAGTCAGCCGCTCTGCGACCGGGTCGAGCCGGAGTTCCGGCACGACCTTCCCTTCAGGCCGTCCGAGATGGCTCATCAGGACGAGCTTCGTTTCCTTTTCGAGAAGGTAACGCAGTGTGGAGAGGGAGGCCTCGATGCGTGCGTCATCCGCCACCTCGCCGTCCTTCAGCGGCACGTTGTAGTCCACCCGTACAAGCACGGTCTTCCCTGCGACGTCCGCCTCCTGCACCTTCCGCAGTCCGCTCAACAGCCCACCCATCTTTGTCCTCCTTCCTTTCGTTCCGATTGTTCCGATTGCATACCCATCTTTAGGGAATTATAATTATACTCGATGAACAGTCAAAACTTAATCCTCCTTGGGATCGGTCTCTTTGTCAGCCTTATCGTCGGGGTCGCCGCCATCGATCAGTACATGATGAGCGAGCACGACCCGATGCGCCCGGACGGTCTGATCTGGCGGGTGAAGACGGCGTTCGACCGCATTAAGGACCTGGAGGCGGTCATCAGAATCATGAACGAGGGTGAATCCGAGCCCACCCGCCTTCTTGTGCGGCTTGTGCGCGGGACCGAGGACGCCCTCTCGGTTCGCTACCTCGATCCGAAGCCGATGCGGGACGAGCTGTTCACCGTGAGCCGTGACCTCCTTTCCCACTACATTCCACAGGAGAACCTGATCGTGGTGAAACGGTGGGCCGGACTTCCCCTCACCGAACTCGGGCTTGTGAGCTTCAACCTGAAGCAGCTCGAGGCGGATTGGAAGGCCGGTAGAGTGGATCTCAAGGTGGTGCGCGGACGCGCCGGGTTCAATCTCGATCTGTTCAGTTCCCCTATTGAGCTGGCGGAGACGATCTCAGGGAGGCTTGTTTCGCAACCGTTCTCCATTAGCACCGAGACGGGAGGGGAGCCCCTCATCTCCCGGGGCATCGCCGAGATAGGGGGAGGGATGAGCGGTGCATCGATCGAGGGCGGGTTCATCCTTGAGGTGAGCGCTCAGAAGACCGGGGAGCTCGAGCGGATGATCTGGATCGATGCGGATACGTTCCTCGTACGGAAGGTGGTCATCTTTTCGAACGGAAGACGGGGCACGAGCATCGAGCTGGAGCGGATCAACCTCAATCAAGGGCTTACGGCTGAAGAGGTCCTCGCTCTACCGCGCGGGGTCGAGGTGATCCACGGCTAACCGATGAACTTCTTGAACTGCGAGAGGTTCATCTGATAATCGACGAAGTCTTGGAACGCGTCTTCCTCGGCGAACGGAGACTCGATAGCGGAAGCCTCGAACACGTCCTCGGCGATGAAGATAGGGCTCCCGACGCGCAGGGCGAGGGCGAGTGAGTCCGAGGGGCGTGCGTCGACCTCCACCAGCTCCCCGTCGGTCCGCCGGAGGAAGATGGTGGCGTAGTACGTCCCCTCCTCGAGATTGCTGATCACCACCTTCTCCACCCGACCCTGCAGGGCATCGATGATCTCCTTCATCAGGTCGTGGGAGAGGGGGCGGGGAAAGCTGTTCTGTTGCAGCCCGAGGGCGATGGACATCGCCTCCGACTCTCCGATCCAGATCGGCATCGCCTTGTTCGAATGGAGATCCTTCAACAGGATCACCGGAGCGTTATTGAATGGATCAATCAAAAGCGCCTTGATTTCCGCCTCTCGCATCGCTATTCTCCTTTGGTCTTAAATTGACCGTTGGCGCTTCATTATAGCAGCGTCCACGGCGCAAGACAATAGGCGGATATGTGTGGAATAATCGGCTATATCGGTGAGAAGAATGCGATACCGCTTCTGTTTTCCGGGCTGAAGCGCCTGGAGTACCGCGGGTACGATTCGGCCGGGATCGCCCTGATCGAGAACGGCAGGTTGATCGCTTTCCGGCGCGCCGGGAAGGTGGACGATCTCGGGCGGGAGGTCCTCGGCCAGGGACTGTCCGCCCATATCGGGATCGGGCACACCCGCTGGGCGACGCACGGGGCCCCGACCGAGGAGAACGCCCACCCCCACCTCGACTGCCGCGGTAAGATCGCGGTCGTGCACAACGGGATCATCGAGAACTTCCGCCCGATCAGGGCCCGGCTCGCTGCAGCCGGGCACACCTTCCGCTCCCAGACCGACACCGAGGTCCTCGCTCATTTAATCGAAGAACACTACGCGGGGGATCTCCTCGCGGCGGTCCGGGCGGCGGTCGGCCAGGTCGAGGGGGCGTTCGCCCTCGCCGTCCTCTCCGAGGATGATCCGACGAGGCTTGTGGTGGCGCGCATGGGGAGCCCGCTCATCCTGGGGAAAGGGGACGGCGGGAGTTTCGTGTGTTCCGACGTACCGGCGATCCTGGGCGAGGTCGGGGAGGTCGTATTCCTTTCCGATGGGGAAGTGGCGGAGGTCCGGCGGGACGGGTTCCGCGTCTTGTCCAAGGAGGGCGGTGAGATCGCGCCGGAAGCGAGACCGGTGGCGAGCGATCCGTTCTCCATCCGGAAGGGCGGGTACAAGCACTTCATGTTGAAGGAGATCCACGAGCAGCCGCGGGCGGTGGGGGAGACGGTGCGGGAGAAGCTGACCGAGCGGGGGATAGGCTTCCCTGAACTGCCTGATCCGCCGACCGGTTTTGATCGGGTCTATCTTGTCGCCTGCGGTACGGCCTACCACGCCGGGCTCGTCGCCGAGTATCAGTGGGAATCCATCCTCGGGGTTCCGGTGCACGCGATGATCGCCTCCGAGTTCCGGTACCGCACCGTGCCGGTCGATCCCCGCACCCTCGTCGTCGCCGTCTCCCAGTCCGGCGAGACGGTCGATACCCTGATGGCGGTGCGCCGGGCGAGGGAGAGTGGAGCCGAGGTCATAGCGTTGGTGAATACGGTCGGGTCGGCGATCGAGCGGGAGTCTAGCGGAGTGCTCTACACCCGCGCCGGGATCGAGATCGGGGTCGCCGCCACCAAGACGTTCACCGCACAGCTCGCCGGGCTCTCCCTGCTCGGGCTCCGCCTCGGGGAGGGCCTGAACAAGCTCTCGCCACCGGAGCTGCAGCGTGAAGTCGAGTCACTGGCCGCGCTCCCCGGGAAGCTCGCCGCCGCCCTCTCACTGGAGCGTGCGGTCACGGAACTGGCCGAGCGGTTCTACACCGCGCACGATTTCCTCTTCCTCGGGCGCGGGCCGCTGTACCCGATCGCCCTTGAGGGAGCGCTCAAGCTCAAGGAGATCTCCTACATCCACGCCGAGGGCTACCCGGCCGGCGAGATGAAGCACGGGCCGATCGCGCTGATCGATGAGCGGATGCCGGTGGTGGTATTGGTGACGGAGAGTTTCGCCTACGAGAAGGTCCTTTCAAACATCGAGGAGGTGAAGGCGCGCAAGGGGGTCGTCATCGCCCTCACCGATCGGCCCGGCGACCCGACGCTCATCGAGCTCGCCGATCACGTCCTTGCCGTTCCGAGTGCGAAGGGGTTCGCGCTCCCGGCGGTCTACACCGTCCCGCTCCAGCTTCTCGCCTATCACATCGCCGTACTGCGCGGCACCGACGTCGATCAGCCCCGCAACCTGGCGAAGACGGTCACGGTCGAGTGAGCTTCAGGATCCGCTTCACCTCTTGGGCGCGGTCCTTGTCCATCACCAGCAGGGCGTCGTCGGTCTCGATGATGATGAGGTTGGATACCCCCAGGGTGGCGATCACGCGTCCGTCGGTTCGGGTGCGGCGGGAGAGGATTACGCTGTCCTTCGTGTCGATCCCGACGTGCGCGGCCTGAACGACGTTCCCTGCGGCATCGCGGGGGAAGAGCTCCGCCCATGCCGCCCAGTCCCCGACGTCGCTCCACCCGATCTCGCCCGTCGGAATCACGAGAGCGCGGTCGCTCTTCTCCATCACGCCGTTGTCGATGGAGATCGTCTCCTGCGCCGAGTAGACGTCCGTCAGCACGGTGCGGTGGTCGGGATGGCCGATGTAGTCCCTTATCTTCCTCAGACCGGCGTGGAGGCTCGGGAGGTGCGTCTCGATCTCCTCGAGGATGGTATCCACGCGCCACATGAACATCCCGCTGTTCCAGAAGTATCCGCCCTGCGCGAGGAACTTGACCGCGGTATCGTAGTCCGGCTTCTCCGTGAACCGCTCCACCTTGAGCGCCTGCAGCCCATCGGCTTCTATGAGCACGTCCCCCCCCTGGATGTAGCCGTAGCCGGTGGCCGGGTGCCGCGGAGTGACGCCCAGGGTTATGAGGTGCTCCCCGTCGCTTGCGATGGTCAGCCCGACCTTGATCAGCTTGCGGAATCGGTCCTCGGCGCGGATTACGTGATCCGCGGGCAGGACTACCATCGTGCCGTGCGGGTCGCGGTGGGATATCATCGTGGCGGCGAGCCCGACGCATGGTGCGGTGCTCCGTCCGATCGGCTCGGTGATAATGTTCTCCACCGGAAGGGCGGGGAGCTGCTCCTCGACCAGTGAACCGTGCTGGTCGCTCGTGACCACGTAGATGTTCTCCCATGGGATCAGCGGAAGGATGCGGTTCACCGTCGCCTGCAGCATCGTCTCCTCCCCGAACAACCGGAGAAACTGCTTCGGCTGCTCCGGGGTGCTCAGCGGCCACAGCCGCTCTCCCCGTCCGCCCGCCATGATCACCGCGAATTCCATATCTTCCCTCCCTACCCGGAGAATCTGGCTAACACCGCTTCGATCTCCCGCAGCTTCTCGGCGAGCAGTTCCGGCGAATCCGCCTCCGCGTTCAACCGGAGGAGCGGCTCGGTGTTCGACGGCCGCAGGTTGAACCACCAGTCGGGGTAATCGACGGACAGCCCATCGAGGCGGCTGATCTCGCCGTCGGAGAAGCGGGCGGCCGCCGCCTCCATCGCCGCTTGTTGGTCAGTCACCCGGAAGTTGATCTCGCCGGAGTGTGCGTACCTGCGCAGCGGGGCGATCAAGGACTTAAGCGACTTGCCGGAATCGGCGAGGAGCTTTATCACCGCTAGCATGGCGAGGATCCCGCTCTCGCAGTAGAAGAAATCGGAAAAATAGAAGTGAAACGAGAGCTCGCCGGCGAACAGCGCCTCCTCCTCCCGCATCAACGCCTTGATGAACGAGTGCCCGACGCGCGTCTTCACCGGCCTGCCGCCGTGTTCCCGGACCACCTCCGCCACCACCCGGCTGGAGCGGAGATCGTAGATGATCGTCCCCGGGCCGCGCTCGTCCAGGAGATGGGAGGCAATGAGCGCGGTCAGGAGGTCTCCGCGCACCAGGTTCCCGTCCTCATCGATGAACGCGACCCGGTCGCCGTCCCCGTCGAACGCTATCCCTACCGCCCCTGGGACCGCTTTCATCTCCCGGCGCAGGTCTTCCAGGTTCTCCTCCTTGAGCGGGTTGGCCTCGTGATTGGGGAAGTTCCCGTCCGGGGTGAAGAACAGGCCTTCGTACGGAATGTTCTGTGTTTCCAACACCCGGGGGAGGATCGCTCCCACCATCCCGTTTCCGGTGTCGATGATCACCTTGCGGTCAAGGGAGATGGAGAAGCGCTGACTGAAGAACTCCACGTACCGATCCTCCACGTTCTCCCGGCGGACGGATCCCTTCTTCCCCGTTGGTGTTGCGGCTTCCAGCGCTTGTTTCTTGATCTTGGTGAGTCCTGTCGCCGCGCTGATCGGGATCCCGTGTTCGCGCACGAGCTTGAACCCGTTGTACTCGGCCGGGTTGTGCGAGGCGGTGATCATCACCCCGCCGGCTCCGTTCAGCACGTTCACCGCGAAGTAGAGCATCGGGGTGGTTACCCGGCCGATGTCGATCACGTTCTTCCCCCCGTCGGTCAGGCCGCGGGCGAGCGCGGCGAAGAGCGCCTCGGAGCTGGTCCGCATGTCGCGGCCCACCACCACGTCGTCGCCGTTGAGCAGGTTGCTCGTCGCAAACCCTATTCCGATCCTGTATGCCGCCTCTTCGTCCAATTGTGCCGGGTATATCCCACGGATGTCGTATGCTTTAAATATCGCTTGATCCAATAGATTTCCCTCCCGCTAGACGCCTATTCACTCGATACGACCGATGGTACCCGGCTCCGGCAGGCGTCGCAACCGGCCTTGTTTAAACGATGACGATTGCCCGCTATACTGTAATTGACGGGTTAATAAGAGAGAGCACGGCGGGGGAATAACGATCACTGTTTGAACAGAAGAAGGAGGGAGAGATGCAGATGAACGGGCCGCAATATCCGCTGTTTCGCCGTTACCCAGGGAATCCCATCCTGTCGCCCGAGATGTGGCCGTACCGGGCGAACGCGGTCTTCAACCCGGGAGCGGCGAGATTGGATGGCCAGACGATCCTTCTCGTCCGCGTTGAGGACATGCGCGGCTTTTCGCACCTCACGGTGGCGCGGAGTGCGGATGGGAAGACCGATTGGCGGATCGATCCCAACCCGACCCTGGCTCCCGACCCGGGTGTGCGGGAGGAGAGGTGGGGGCTGGAGGATCCGCGCATCGTCCGGCTGGAGGAGCGCGAGGACTACGCGATCACGTACGTCTCCTTCTCGAGCAGCGGCCCGTTGGTATCCTTGGCGCTTACCGAGGATTTCGTCAACTTTACCCGTGTGGGGCCGCTCGTCCCTCCGGAGGATAAGGATGCGTCGCTCTTCCCCCGGAGGTTCTCCGGGCGGTACGCCCTCATCCATCGACCGATCATCCGCGGCGAGGCGGACATTTGGATCTCGTTCTCGCCGGATCTCGTGCACTGGGGGGACCATCGGGTCCTTATCCCCACGCGGCCGGGCTGGTGGGATTCGCATCGGGTGGGATTGGGGGCGCCGCCGATCAGGACCTCGGAGGGGTGGCTCATAATCTACCACGGAGTCCGGATGACCGCATCCGGGAGTATCTATCGGGTCGGACTCGCCCTCTTGGATTTGGAGGAGCCGTGGAGGGTGCGGCGGCGGAGCGATGAATGGGTGTTGGGAC
Source organism: Fidelibacterota bacterium (assembly GCA_024278395.1). Lineage (GTDB taxonomy): Bacteria > Bipolaricaulota > Bipolaricaulia > UBA7950 > UBA9294 > S016-54. The sequence goes on from JAJRTG010000016.1 coordinate 8,428, forward strand.
CGCGGAAGCCGTACGAGCAACTGGGGGACGTGCCAGGGGTTACGTTCCCGAGCGGCGCGATCTTCGCTGAGGATGAAGGGATCCTTTACCTTTACTACGGGATCGCCGATACCAGCGTCGGGCTGGCCACCGCGCGGATGGAAGACATCCTTGACTATCTCTTGTCCCAGCCTTCGGGTGCTTAGAGATGAGGATAGGGATGCTAGCTCCGATATCGTGGCGGGTGCCGCCCCGGCATTACGGCCCGTGGGAATGGGTGACGAGCCTGATCACGGAAGGGCTCGTTGCACACGGCGTCGATGTGACCCTGTTCGCCACCGGTGATTCGGTGACCACGGCGAAGCTGCGGTGGGTGTGCCCCCGTCCCTACTCCGAGGATCCGGAGCTTGACCCCAAGGTCTGGGAGTGCCTGCACGTTGCGGAGGTGTTCGAGCACGCCGAGGAGTTCGATCTGATACACAACCACTTCGATTTTCTTCCCCTCACCTACTCCGGGTTGGTGAACACCCCGGTACTCACCACGATACACGGCTTTTCCTCCCCGCGGATCCTGCCCGTGTACCGCCGGTACAACAGGAGGACGTACTACGTGGCGATCAGCAACGCCGATCGTCACCCGGACCTCGATTACGTCGCCACCGTCTACCATGGGATCCCGATCGCCGAGTACAGGTTCTGCGCCAGCCCCGATGATTACCTGCTCTTCCTCGGGCGGATCCATCGGGATAAAGGGACATACGAGGCGATTCAGGTGGCCCGACGTGTCGGACTCCCCCTCATCATCGCGGGGATCGTGCAGGATGAGGGGTACTTCGACGAGATAGTGGCTCCCTATGTCGATGGCGCGATGGTTAAGTACATCGGGCCGGTCGGACCGCCGGAGAAGTACGAGCTGTTGGGGCGGGCACGCGCGTTGCTCCACCTGATCAACTTCGATGAGCCGTTCGGGCTGACGGTGGTGGAGGCGATGGCCTGCGGCACCCCGGTGATCGCTGTCCGACGGGGTTCGATGCCCGAGCTGGTCGCCGACGGAGTAACCGGGTTCCTTGTCCCTGATTGGGAGGGTGCGGCCGCCAGAGTCAAGGATGTCGAACGGATCGATCGGATACAGTGTCGTGCGTGGGTGGAGGAGCGGTTCACCCAAGAGCGGATGGTCCGGGATTATCTCAGCGTCTACCGGAGGATACTCTCCTCCGGGAAGGAGGAGGAATGATCGCCCAGAAAGGCGTCGTTAAACCCATTCAGGTTTCGTTCATCAGCACCTACCCGCCGCGCATGTGCGGGATCGGGACCTTCGCCCGTGACCTGGCGGAGGGGGTCTCGCAGTTCATCGGGGAGCCGCTCGGTCAAGGCGAGGCGGTGCGGGTGGTCGCGTTGAGCAACCGTCCCCAGGGGTACAACTACGGCCCTGAGGTGCAGTTCGAGATTCAGGCACAGCAACGGGACGACTACAAGAAGGCGGCCGATTTCCTCAACCTCTCCGATACCGACGTCGTCTGCTTACAGCACGAGTACGGAATCTTCGGCGGGGAGGACGGAAACTACATCCTGCACCTACTCGACAACCTCACCCGCCCGGTGGTGACGACGCTGCACACCGTGCTCAAGGAGCCTACCCCCGGGCAACACGAGACGCTGAAGGCCGTGTGCAATTCCTCCACATTCGTGGTGGTGATGGCGCAGAAGGCGGTCGAGATGCTCGTCGACATCTACGGGATTCCGCGGGAGAAGATTCTCCTCATCTACCACGGTGCTCCTGACGTCCCGTTCCTTGACCCGGCGTACACCAAGGATCAGTTTCAAGCCGCCGGCCGCCAGGTGATCCTCACGTTCGGGCTGCTCAGCCCGAACAAGGGGATCGAGGTGGCGATCGAGGCGGTATCGCAATTGGTGGACAAATATCCCGACGTGCTCTACATCGTGCTCGGCGCCACCCACCCCGAGGTGAAGCGGCGCTACGGCGAGGAATACCGCCTCTCGCTCGAGCGGATGGTGAAGCACAAGGGACTGGGGGACAACGTCATCTTCTACGATCGGTTTGTGAGCCTGAAGCAGCTGATCCGGTTCCTGGTCGCGGCCGACATCTATCTCACCCCCTACCACTCGAAGGAGCAGATAACGTCCGGGACCCTGACCTACGCGCTCGCCTGCGGGAAGGCGATCGTTTCCACCCCCTACTGGTACGCTGAAGAGCTGCTGGCCGACGGACGGGGAGTGTTGGTTCCGTTCCGTGATCCCGAGGCGATGGCCGCAGCGCTGGACCGGCTGTTGGGGAATCCGGCGGAGAGGGATGCGCTGCGCAAGCGGGCCTACCAGTTCGGGCGCCAGATGGTGTGGAACCAGGTGGCGGGTGCGTATCTCACCCTGTTCCAGCGCGCCACCCAGCAACGGCGCAGATCGACGGTCGGATGGAGGATCCGCAAGCAGACGGACGAGTGGCACTCCCTGCCCGAGGTCAAGCTGGATCACCTGCGGCTTTTGACCGACGATACCGGTATCTACCAGCACGCGCTGTTCACGGTGCCCGACCGGCGCTACGGTTACACCACCGATGACAACGCCCGCGCCGTGGTGGTGGCGGTGAGGAATTGGGAGCTGTTCAAGGACGATGATGTGATCCCCCTCTTGAAGAGGTACCTGTCCTTCGTCCACTACGCGTTCGACAAGGAGAGCGGCCGGGTGCGCAACTTCATGGCGTACGACCGCCGGTTCATCGAGAAGATCGGGTCCGAGGACAGTCACGGCCGGACGCTGTGGGGGCTGGGAGAGGCCGTCGCCGCCGCTCCGACCAAGGAGATCCTCGGGTTCACCACCCAACTCTTCCAGTTGGCGCTCCCGGCTTGCACCTCGTTCACCGCCCCGCGGGCGTGGGCGTACTCCATTTTGGGGATAATCGCGTATTTGAAGCGGTTCGGCGGCGACCGAGAGGCACAGCGCATAGGCACCGAGCTCTCCGAGCGGCTGTGGAAGACGTTCCTCGACAATGCGACGCCGGATTGGCCGTGGAACGAAGAGATCGTCACCTACGGCAACGCCCGCCTCCCCCAGGCGCTCATTGTGGCGAGCAACTTCTTGGGCAACGAGCGAATGCGGGAGACCGGTTTGACGGCACTGCGCTGGCTGTTGGACGTCCAGACGAACGAGCAGGAGGGATGTCTATCGATCATCGGCAATAACGGATGGTTCCCGCGCGGCGGGACGCGCGCCCGGTTCGACCAACAGCCGATCGAGGCGGCGGCGCTCATCGACGCGTGTTACGAGGCCTACAAGGCGACACAGGAACCGGAGTGGGGCGACGCGATCGAGCTATGTTTCGACTGGTTCCTCGGACAGAATGACGTGCACCAGGCGCTCGTGGACCTGCACACCGGCGGGTGCCGGGATGGGCTGCACGCCGCCGGTGTGAACCAGAACCAGGGATCGGAATCGACCCTTTCCTGGCTCCTGGCGTTGCAGCGTCGGCACAAACTCTTGCACGAGCGGCACTTCGCCAGCGGGAAAGAGAAGAGTTGAGGCGCGTCCAACGGAGGATTCTTCCCGGTGGTGGAGTGAGGTGAGCCGCTACTTTACGCATTAAAGTCGGCTATCATTATAGGCGCAGGCTACGTTCAGGAGCGAGTGGAGCATGTGGGAAGACAGCAACGACGGATACACGATCAGTAAAGGGTCTTCCGTTCCGATCTACCGTCAGCTGAAGGAGATCATCAAACAGAAGATCGAGCAGGGGGAGTTCAAGCCGGGAGAGCGCATACCCACCGAGTATGAGCTCTGCGAGGCGTTCGCCATCAGCCGCACTTCGGTGCGTCAAGCCCTCGCCGAGCTCACGCAGGAGGGGTACCTGTACCGCCAGCAGGGGAGCGGAACATTCGTCAACCATCGCGGTGCAGGAAAAACGACCTCCATTCGGGTCATGTTGCCCGAGGTCAGGTGGGCCCCATCCCTGCGCAAAGCGGCGGGGCTCTATCAGAGCGAGGAGGGTAAGCCCTGCCGTCTGGATATCGAGGTCCTCGGGCGCCCCCACCTGCGCGACAAGATCCTCTCCGCTGTCGGGAGAGGCGAGGCCCCGGACCTCGCCCTCATCGACTGGCCATGGGTGAGCGAGTTCGCCGACCTCCACTTCCTCATCCCCCTCGATCGGCTTGATCCGGACTGGGCGCGGGAATTCAAGGAGGACCTATTCCCGGCCCTCGTCAACCGCCGGACACCCTACCTGTACGGCGCCCAGCCGGAGGCGAACGTCTCCGTGATCTGGTACCGGAAGGACCTGTTCGCTGCGGAGGGGATCGCCCCGCCGCGGACATGGAAGGATCTCGTCTCAGTTTGTACGCGTTTGCAGCGCCGTCAGCGATTTCCTCTTGCCTTCGTGGGCGGGCGGGCCGCTGGTGAGACCACCACTTATCAGCTGCTTCCCTTCCTGTGGGCGGCAGGGGGGAGCCTTGTTCAGGATGGCAGAGTCTCCCTGGGACCACGAGCGGTGCAGGCCGTGACCTTCCTCACCGACCTCATCCACCGCTATAGGGTTGTCTCTCCAGAGGTTGTATCCTACAGCTGGGATCGACCGGCTCGTCTCTTCGCCGCTGGAGAGGTGAGCCTGGCTGTAGGGGGGAGCTATGAGAAGAGCCTCATTCAGGAGATCTCAGGCTGGGGCGAAGAGGAGTTCCGTAAGCGGGTGGGATGCATCCCGGTCCCCGCTGCCCCCGGTGGGACGAACGC
>JAJRTG010000163.1 GCA_024278395.1 Fidelibacterota bacterium
ACGGGCCGCGGCGGCGAAGGCGCGCAAGATGGTGCGGCGCAAGGGGGCCCTCTCCGCGACCGCGCTTCCGGGCAAGCTCGCCGACTGCTCGAGCACCGACCCGGAGAAGAGCGAGCTGTTCATCGTTGAGGGTGACTCAGCTGGCGGGAGCGCCAAGCAGGGGCGCGACCGGGCATTCCAGGCGATCCTCCCCCTGCGCGGAAAGGTCCTAAACGTCGAGAAAGCACGGCTCTCCAAGCTGCTGGACAACAAGGAGTTACGCTCGATCATCACCGCTCTGGGGACCGGGATCCGGGAGGAGTTCAACGCCGACAAGCTGCGCTACCACAAGCTCATCCTGATGGCCGACGCCGACGTAGACGGGGCGCACATCCGCACCCTGCTGCTCACCTTCTTCTACCGCTACCTGCGGACGTTGATCGAGCGCGGTTACGTGTACATCGCCCAGCCGCCCCTCTATCAGGTAAAGGACGGTAAAAAGACGCTTTACCTATACTCCGACGAGGAGCTGGAGGAGTTCCGGGCCGAGCATTCGGGGAAGTTCACGCTCAAGCGGTTCAAGGGGCTGGGGGAGATGAACCCGCGCGAGCTGTGGGAGACGACGATGAACCCGGAGAAACGGATCCTCAAGCGGGTGGAGATCCGCGACGCCCTTGAGGCGGATGAGATCTTCTCCACCCTCATGGGAAGCGACGTCGCGCAGCGGCGGGACTTCATCCGGGAAAACAGCGACAAGATCACGACTTTGGATATCTGATCCGAGGGAGGGAAGGATGAAACGATACATCGCGCTGATCGTTGCGGGGCTCCTCTTGGCTGCGGCGGGGACAGGCTACGCCGCATCCCTTGGGGTGGGAGTGGGGCTTGATCCGACCGGATTGATCCTGTTCAACGTGCTCTCCGAGGTCACCTTCGGTGACGTGCTTGGCCTGCGGGCCGAGCTCGGCTTCTCCACGATAGACGTGGAGGGACTGATGCTCCTCGGCGGGCTCCTCTTCGTCCATTACCCGGTTGAGAACCTAGACCCGTTCGCCGGGATCGGAATCGGGGCGGCGGTAACCAAAGCCGGGGGAAGCGCGTTGACCGTGGAGGGGGCGCTCGGAACACGGATCTCCCTGTTCGGTCCGCTGGCCGCGTTCATCGACGTCCGCTACATCGCCCGGTTCACCGCCTACGGGATCGATCACGGGCCCCTCTACGAAGCAGGCCTCATACTCAACTTCTAGATGCTCTACCTCGGGATCGCGCTCGGCGCGGTCACCCTCGGGCTCATCTGGTGGAACCTCACTCTCGATGCCCTGTGGCAGCCGACCGACCGGGTCACGGTGCGGCGGATCCTCTCCCTCGCGGGAGTGAAACCCGGAGAGACGGTCGTCGATCTCGGCTGCGGGGACGGGAGGATCGTGGTGGCGGCGGCGCGGGAGTTCGGCGCGCGCGCGGTCGGGGTGGAGATCGATCCGTTCCGCGCCCTGTTGGGAAAGACGTGGATCCGTCTCGCCGGATTGAGCGACAGGGCCCGGATCGTGTGGGGCGACATGTACAAGTTCGATCTCTCCCAGGCGGACATCGTGATCCTGTTCCTCTCGGGGAAGGCGAACAAGAAGCTCGAGGGGAAGCTCGCCTCCGAACTGAGGCCGGGGGCGAGGGTCGTATCCTATTTCCACCCCCTGTACGGGTTCACCCCGACAGAGATCAGGGGATCCAAAAGGGGAGAGCCCCTCTTCCTCTACCGGATGGGAGGGTAGTATGGGTAAGTCACTCGCTGAACTCGCCGGAGGCATCGGCGCCGCCCCTGCACCGGGCTGGGAGAGCATAGAAATAACCGGGATCGTGCACGACTCGCGCCGCATCGCGCCGGGTGACTTGTTCGTCGCTGTACCGGGGTTCGTCGTAGACGGGCATGATTACATCGACGACGCCGTCTCCCGCGGCGCCGCGGCTGTGGTATGCGAACGCGCCGTCGGGACAGCCATCCCAGTCCCGGTGATCCCCGTCCCGAACTCCCGAATCGCCCTTGCGCGCCTCTCCGCCGCCTTCTTCGGGGAGCCCACCCGGGGGCTCTTCACCGTCGGGGTCACCGGGACGAACGGGAAGACGACCGTCTGTCACCTGTCCGCTCACATCCTCGGCGAGGAGAAGACCGGGCTCCTGAGTACGGTGGCGCTGGAGGAGCGAGGGATGCACGCGGTGACCACCCCCGAACCACCGTTCATCCATCGGTTCGCCCGGGAGGCTGCCGATTCCGGGAGGGAGAACCTCGTCCTCGAGGTCTCCTCCGCCGGGTTGGCCCTCCACCGGACCGACGGCGTCGACTTCGACGTCGCGGTGTTCACCAACCTCACCCACGATCACTTCGACTTCCATCCCGACTGGGACGCCTACCTGCATGCGAAGCTCCGCCTGTTCCAGGGACTGAAGCCGGAGGCCGCCGCGCTCGTCAACCTGGACGATCCGGCGAGCGACCGGTTCATCGCCGCCACCCGGGCGCGCGTCGTCACCTACGCGATCCACCGGGCGGCCGACCTGCGGGCTCTCGGGATCGAATACGGCCTGCGAGGGACGAGCTTCACCCTCCAAGCGGCGGAAGGAGCGGTAAAAGTGAGGATTAAACTCCCGGCGGAGCACAACGTGTACAACGCCCTCGCCGCCGCCGGGGTCGGGCTCGCCAGGGGCCTCAAGCTCGAGGAGATCGTGGAAGCGCTTCGGACCGCGCGGCCTGTGGAAGGCAGGCACCAGACGTTCCGCGCCGTGACCGGAGCGACGGTGATCGTCGATTTCGCCCATTCGCCCGATTCCCTGGAGCGGATGCTCCGCTTCCTCCGGCCCCGCTACCGCCGGGTGATCTGCGTCTTCGGCTGCGGTGGGGGGAGCGACCGGGCCAAGAGACCGGTCATGGGCCGAATCAGCGGGGAGCTCGCCGACCTCACGATCCTCACCACCGACAACCCGAAGGACGAATCGCCGGAGAGGATCATCGACGAGATCGAATCCGGGATCCGCAAAACCGACGGGAGGCACGAGCGGATCGTCGACCGCAGGGAGGCGATCCGCCGGGCGATAGAGCTCTCCGCCCCCGGGGACGCCGTCCTCATCGCCGGAAAGGGGCACGAACCCTACCAGATCATCGGCCACGAGTTCGTCCCCTACAGCGACGCAGGATTCCTCCAGGAAGAGGGGCTGGTGGAGTAGCCGAACGGTCTCCGCTTGTCCTCCGCCTTTTTCTGTTGTATTCTGGTGGCTAATAAAGGAGGGATCAGGTATGTTAAAATGGTTTATTGTACCTTTGGCAATCATCCTCATCGCTGTACCGGTATTGGCTCAAACCTCGTTCACCGGGAGCGGTGATTTCTCGGGAACGGCCGTCCTGTGGTTCGCCGGAACGGACGTGACGGCCAAGTTCACCGGCCAGCTCTCCCTCTCCGGGAGCGTAACGCTCGACGGGCAGACGTTCCGCTTCACGGCAAAAGGGGTGACCCGCGGCTCCGGGGAGGGGGATTCTTCCACCATGGAAGGGGTCGCCTGGGGGGTGTTCACCCTCACAGGGAGGACGGAGACCGGTGAGGAGATCGAGATCCGCGGCGGGGTCACCGGGGATGCGGGGAGCTTTACGTTCTCCAGCGACACGACGGCCGGGGCGGGGTCCGCCGAGTTCTTCGCCCTGATCATCGTCGGGGACGAGAAGATCGAGGCGGCCGGGCGGGTCGATGGAGAAGCCTCCGGCGGTTTCGTCCCACCGGATGACCCATATACCATGCAGATCGAGGGGACCGGCACGATGAACTTTCATACCAGTTCCGCCGTCCCAGCAGGTGATCCGACAACCGTGGAGAAGCGCCTCCCCTGGAAGCTCAGCACATGGCCCGCCGACCTGCGCGCCGAGCTCCTCTCCCTCCTCGGGGACAAGAAGAGCGCATCGGAGGAGCAGCATGGTGTGTAGCCCTCTAACCGGTCGGAGGCTCGATCGATACGGGGCCGTTCACGTCCGTGACCTCTCCCCGCCACTCTATCGAGCCGGAGTTACCGTCTTCGTCTCTACCAGAGGCGGTGAACACGAACTTGACCGGATAACCGGCCTCGGCGATCCAGATATCGCCGTGCGCGTTTCCGAACCCTGCCTCGATCCCCTTCTCCCATCCCGAGCCGGTTGACGAATAGTGGAGGGTCCTGATCCCGTTGAGCGTCTCCCTGCCAACGAAGTTCGCGTCTTCCTCCAATCCTTGCGCGAGCGTCCCCCACACAAAGTCGAGAGCGAAGTTGAATATGCTCTGGGACATCGCGGTGACGGCTACATCGGGGGCCTTCGTCCATTCCCCGTCGTTGTACACCCAAAGGGAGTCACCGATCTTGACGAACTCGCTTTGCCCCTCCTTCTCGGAGTCGATGATCGTCAGGTGGTAGCGATCCGGCGCGGAGTACTCCCCGAGGATCCTGACCGTC
>JAJRTG010000164.1 GCA_024278395.1 Fidelibacterota bacterium
AGAATAGAAGAAGCGACAACGAAGTCCAAAAGGAGAGGAAGCTATGAAGAAGGCGGTTTTGCTTACGATCGTTTCGATTGTTCTGTTCGGCGTTATGGGGATGGCAGCCTCGCCCCTCTCGGGGAGCTGGATCACCACTGCTAAGATCACCCTGCAGACGTTCTCCATCAGCTCCTTCAGCTCCACCCTCACTGTCGACTACACTCTCGGGACATGGACTTTCCGTTCGCTCAGCCAGATAGATCTCACCGGATGGAGCTCCCAGGTCTTTTCGGCCAGCGGGACGATCGGGGCGGTGACCGCTGCATCCCACCTCGCGTTTGACCCGAAAAACGCCGCTTTCTCTTACTGGAATACGAGTGTTACGCTTACCCTCGCTGGGGTGAGCTTCACCGGCAGCTCCAACCTCACCTCCACCGGGATCGGATGGACGGTGGGGGCGAAAGGGAGTGTGGATGATGTCACTCTGTCGGGGACGGCCTACTTCAACGAGGACGCCAACGGGGCTGTTCAGTCGGGAAGCTATACCTTGTGCTTCACTCGGGCTGATTTCGATGTTCAGTTCCCCTTTGGGTGCATAGATCCGGTCGATATCACATTCGGCTTCTCCGCGACGGACGGCTTCGAGGGGCTGACAGTGAACCTGAACAACGTCGTATGGGACCAGTTCCCGGCCATAGTGTTCGATATCAAGATAGAGTTCACCCTGCAGACGGAGGGAAAGACCCTCACCATTACCCCTACCCTCAACCTGAAGCCGGGATGCATCACCCTGTACGGGGAGGTTATGACCGGTGCCTCCACGCTGGAGATCACGGGGATCCATTTCTACGGGGTCAGCCTCCAGTTCTCCTGGGAAGGCACCTCCTTTGCCAGTTACTCCAGCTTCGATCCGGATAAGAACGGTACGGTAACCGGCAAGTCCGACTATTGGGAGAAATTCGTGATCAAGACCGCTAACGACAGCTGCTGCGGCGGTTCGCTGCAGTTTGATATCTCGACCTACTTCCAGTCCGGGAGCGTCGCCCTGTTCGACTGGGGGGAGACCGACATCGACCTCGCCGTGGGGATCGGGTCTAACATCACGGTTAAGACCGGAACCGTATTCACCGCTCAGAACGGGTTCGAGGAGTGGATGCTCGGCCTTGAGCTGGACTGGTAGGTCACTGAAGCCCGTGGGAACAAACAGCACCCCCGTGTGTACATATAACCGACGGCCTTGTGTGACTGAATGGGAAGGCCCGGCTAAACTATCGGGAGGTGGCTTCGATGAGAAGAGCGATCGTTCTTGCGGTCTTAGTCATAGGGGTGATTGGGGTCGGGGCGCTCGCCCAGTGTGGGTGTGCCCAACCTTCAGTTTCAACAACCGACAAACCGGCATGCTATACCGCCTATTGGATAGGAGAGGAGGTCCGCTTCAAGCTCTCCGTCCCAGCGGAGTACTTCTTTACCCTGCCGACTCCTCCGACCCCCCTCATCACCGGCTGGCGGGTGGAGACGCTGGATGGCACGGTCGTGTTCCAGGATCTCTTTCCGGATGTTCCCAAGGGGGCGTGGTACGAGATGGTCTGGAACCAGCGCGATCTATCCTGCAGACCGGTGTCCCCCGGCTATTACCGCATCATCGTCTCGACCGATTCGGCCGGAGTGTACTCGGCGATCGTCAAGCTCGTCTCCCCGCCGCCGTGTCTCACCCCGTGCGGAGTGTATCCGCGGCTTGTCTCGCCTCAGTGTTCGACGCCGTGCGGAAAGCCGTATATCGAGTTTCTCCCGCGGGCGGCGGGCGCCTCGGCAGGTATATCGATCTCCATCCACATAAACTGCTCCTGCCCGTAGGCCGCGATGGCCTGACTTGGACATGCACTTGTGGCGGAACAGCGGTTTTCGCTCGGTTTCTAGCCGATCGACTGTACGAGAAAGGTGAGCCCGAGCGCTAGAGCGCACGAGATCGTCGGGGTCCCGAGCCAGCCGAAGAGGACACGGGTGAGGGCGCTGGAGTTGATCGTCTTAGCCCCCTTGACCAGCCCGATCCCGATCACCGCGCCGACCACTGCCTGCGACGCGGATACCGGAACTCCGATCATCGCGTAGATGTTGAGCGTGATCGACTCGCCCAATACGACGACTAATGCGGCGAACGGGTCTAGGGCGACGAGGCGGCTCCCGACCGTCCGGATGACGTTCCGGCTGAATGTGAGGATCCCGAGCGCGATCGCCGCTGCACCGATGAGCGCGGCGGGGAGAGGGGTGAGGAGACCGGCCTTTACGTACACGCCGGTGACGTTGGCCACGTTGTTCGCCCCGTAGGAGTAAGCGGCGTAGCCGGTGACCAGGATCAAACCGATCCTGATGAACTTGGTGTGTGCGGCGAACCGGCTGATCCCCCTTCCTGGATACAGGGTGATGAGCTTGTACGGGATGTAGGCGGCGACGAGCCCGCCGAGCGGGGTGAGGACCCACGAGATGAAGATCTTGATGAGCGGTTGCACGTTCACCCCTCCGGTGAGCAGCCCTCCTCCGATGATCGCGCCGACCACGGCCTGGGTCCCGGATACCGGGAGGCCGAGCACCGTCATCCCGGTGACCGTTATTCCGGCGGAGAGCATGACGATGAAGCTGGAGATAAGGGTCTGCGCTCCGATCGCTCCGTACGTGGAGAATCCGCGGCTTCCCACCATCACCGCCCCGAGCACAACGAGCGCTGAGGCAAGGGTGGCGGCGGTCCAGAACCGGATGGCCCGGCTCTCCACCGCCGGCCCGAACAGGTTGGCGGCGTCGTTCGCGCCCAGCGCCCAGCCCATGAATACCCCGGCGATCAAAGTCCACATTTTGTCCTCTTTCAACGATTGGATGTAGGCTATAGTCTATAGTCGAAAGCGCCTCCCGTTTCAAGTCCGGTTATAATCGCACCCCAGGGAGGATGAAGTGGGAACGTATTTACTGCGGCGCGGGGTCGGGCTCGGGGTGACGCTCTTCTTGATCTCGATCGCCGTTTTCCTGGTCCTGAAGGTGATCCCGGGCGATCCTGCCCAGGTGGTGCTCGGGATGGAGACCGATCCCGCCACCTATCAGGCGATGCGGGCGAGGCTCGGGCTCGATCAGCCGGTGGTCGCCCGTTACCTCGACTGGCTCTTCGCCGCGCTGCACGGCGACCTTGGCAACTCTATTCAACAGGACATTCCGGTCTCGCAGCTGATCGCTGCCCGCATGACCGTCACCCTCCCGTTGAGCGGCCTCGCCTTCCTGTTGGCGATCGTGATCGCGGTCCCGCTCGGGGTGTTCACCGCCGCGCACCACAACCGGTTCGGGGACTACGTCGGCCGCTTGATACTACAGCTGGGGATGATCATCCCCGAGTTCTGGGCCGGGATCCTCCTGATACTCTTCTTTTCGGTGCGTCTCCACCTCGCACCGGCGGGAGGGTTCCCGGGCTGGAGCGCGGGGGGGGAGGCACTGCTCGCCCTCGTCCTCCCGGCGGTGGCCCTCGGGCTCCCCCGCGCCGCGGTCCTCGGGCGGATGGTGCGCGGGGCGATGCTCGAGACCCTGGGGGAGGAGTACGTGCAGGTGGCGCGGGGGAAGGGGCTTTCGGAACGGCGCGTCCTCTACCGCTGCGCTCTGCGGAACGCCGTCCTTCCGATCGTCACCCTGTCGGGGCTTTTGGGGGCGCAGCTCATTGCAGGGAGCATCCTGATCGAGAACGTCTTCTCCCTCCCCGGGGTGGGAAGGCTCGCGTTCCAGGCGATCGGCGCACGCGATCTCCCCCTCGTGGAGGGGACGGTCGTCGTCATCGCCGCCCTGATCGCGGTGCTGAACTTCGCGGTGGACATCACTTACACCTTTCTCGACCCGAGGATCCGGTACCAATGACGAGGAAGTTTGATCTGGGGCTGACCGCTGGCGCGGGGATCATTGTTCTGTTCGCACTTGCCGCCCTGGTGAGCCTGTTCTACACCCCCTATCCCCCGAGCAGGCAGGACATCGCCATTCAGCTCTCTCCCCCGTCGCTTGCCCACCCGTTGGGGACTGACCATCTCGGCCGCGATGTCCTGAGCCGGCTGATGGAGGGGGCGCGGCATACCCTCGCGGTGGCGGTGTTCGCCGTCCTCCTCGGGGCGTGTGCCGGGACCGGACTGGGGATGATCGCCGGATGGTCGTCCGGGATCCTGGACGAGATCCTGATGCGGGCGGTCGATTTCATCATGGGGTTCCCCATC